>NZ_DBNHFX010000063.1:0-23217 GCF_057137845.1 Sandaracinobacteroides sp.
GCGGGTTCGCACGCTGGAACGAACGCGACAACCTCGCGTTCCTGCTCGAACTACTTTCCAACGGCACGATCGACGCTTCTCCGTTCACGGCACATTCCATGCCCGCTACCCAACTGGCCGACGCTTATGCCGGCCTGCTTTTGCGCCAGCCGGCGCACCTGACGACCCTGCTGCAATGGGCATGAACTATACAGCCGCCGTCGTCGGGTGCGGCCGCATGGGGGCCTTCACCAGCCCGGCCGTTCGCGCGCTGGCCCCGGCCTGCTGGTTTCCGCTCGCCCATGCCGAAGCGATCGCCGCCCATCCACGGCTGAGGCTCGTCGCGGTCGCCGACAGCAACCGTGAGGCAGCTGAACGTGCAGCCCGGCACCATGGTGCCGGAACCGCCTTTGCCGATGGGCATGCGTTGCTGGCTTCGGTTCGCCCGGATCTCGTGGCAATCGCCACACGCACGCCCGGCCGCGCGGCGCTGATCCTCGACGCGATCCGGCATGGCGCGCGCGCTCTGCACGTCGAAAAGCCCTTGTGCAACAGCATGCAGGAACTGGCGCAGATCTCGGATGCGCTCGGCAGCGCGGAAACCCGCCTGACACTTGGGGCAATACGAAGGCGGCTGCCTCCCTTTCGGGCTGCCCTCACCCTCGCCCACTCGGGAAAGCTGGGCAGGCTGCTCGAAGTTCAGGTCAATCTCGGTGCGGCCCCCATCTTCTGGACGCATCCGCACGCGGTGGACATGCTTCTTGCTGCCGCCGATGGCGCCCCTGTCGCCGACGTGACAGCCCGCCTCGTTCGCGTGGATCGGGGTGGCTGCCACACGCACATCACCAACGATCCGCAGATCGAAACGGCAACGATCCGCTTCGCCAACGGCCTCGTTGGAAGAATGGGGCGCATGGCGGGATCCGACCTGCTTCTGGGCTGCGAAAACGGCAGCATCGCCGTCGAGGCAGACGGCCATCGCACACGCATCCTGCGCACCGATGACGGCGAAGCATATGCAAGCTGGCGCGATGCCGACATGTCGCCGCCAGGCGGTCCGGGGGGCACATTGTCTGCGATCAGCGAGCTCGTCTCGGCACTGGACGGCGATACCACGGCCATCGCAGCCAACGCCCGCTGGACTGCGGATATCCTGCTGGGGCAGCGGCTGCTGTTCGCCATCGCGCAGTCCGACGCCGATGGCGGCCGCCCTGTCTCTCCGGATGCCGTCGATCCCGGCTGGGTGATCGATGGGCTAAGTGGCGGCAGGCCGGCATGACCGCATCCGCGCCGGAGCCGATGGCGCACCAACCGTCAGGCAAAACCTCTGTCATGCGTGTATTCCGCTGAAATTGTGCACACGCCCTGTTCCTTTCTGCCATAGAATTGAATCATGACTGCAACCAAAGATCTGCCGGCAATCCTGTTCTTTGCCCGCGGCTATCAGGCCGACTATTTTCCAACGCTTTCCAGCCCGCATTACCGCGCCGTCTTCGTAACCCTGACCCGCACGGAAAAGGCCATGGTCCTCCGCCGGGGGGAGCAGGTTGCTGCCTGCTTCGAGGAAATGTTCGATCAGATCGAACCGGCGACGGTGCCCCGCGATTACCTGCGCACGTCCTGGCTCGCCGACCGTTTCCTTGGCCGGTTCGACGACGCCGGCCGCCTCGACATCCTGGGGCGCATGATCCGTTTCTGGACCGACCTCCTCGACCAATACCAACCGGCGGCTGTCGTGAACGAGTTGGTCGCCATCGAGATTTCCGAGGTACTGCTGATCGAAGCAGAGCGGCGCGGCATCCGCTATCTGGCGGGCATGAACTGCGTGGTGGAGGATTATTTCTACTGGCTGCGCAATCCGCTCACCCTGTCCGGTCGCTTTCTCGATCTGCCCGAACCATCGGACGCCTCTCTGGCGCTGGCGCGTGCCTATGTCGGCCAGTTGCAACAGAATGACTACAAGCCCTTCTATGTGCGCAACCTTGGTTCCCGCTGGGCACTGAGGCCGCTGGTGACGGGGCTGGCTAGATGGGCGCAATGGGCATGGCGTATCCGCCATGGCCGCCAGTTCCGCTACGAGGATTACCGCGAGGAATACCGCAAACGGCTGGAAATCGCCGTGTCGGGCCTGTGGAGACGATACGACCGGTTGGAGGATATCGACGGCGACCGCGAGTTGATCTTCTACCCCCTGCATCAGGAACCGGAGGCGACACTCAACTATATGTCGGCCTTCTATGCCAATCAGGTGGCAACCATCGAGAATATCCTGAAATGCCTTGCACCGCATCAGGTGCTGGTGGTGAAGGAACACCCGGTGGACAAGGGCGCGCTACTTCGCGGCAAGTTTCAGGAACTGAAACAGCGCTCCAGCGCGCTCTATTACCTACCGGCCGAAGTGCATGGTCGGCAGGTGCTCGCACGCAACGCCCGTGTCGTGACGCTGACCAGCACGGTCGGCTGGGAGGCAGCCGCGCTGGGGCGCCCGGTCTATGTTCTGGGCGAGATTTTCTACGACATCTTCCCCGGCGCCATCCAGATCGAATCGCTTGTCCGGCTGAAGCAGTTGCTGCGCGAGCCTGCCGATCCGCCAGCCGTGCCCGAAGGCGGGCTGGTCCGGTTCGTGGCGTCGATGGTGGAAAGCTCGTATCCCGGCAACCCGTTCCCGCACGATCGTCTCTACTCGGCGGAAAACCGCGAACGGGTGATCGCGGCCATCCGGCACGCCGCGCTTGCCTGAACGGCGCAACCGCGTGTCGATATTGAGCCGCCTTGCGGCCGACCGACGGTTGCAGTTCATCCTCGTCAATGTCGGCACAAACCTGCTGATGCTCGGTCGCAGCTATGCGGCCCTGCGCCTTCTCGATGACCAGATGCTGGGACTGGTCACGCTGTTCCAGACCGTCATGTTGTTTATCGGGATGTTGCAGTTCGGCATTCTGCAAGGTGGCTTTCGTCTGCAATGTGACCGCGATGCGGGCGAAAACGCCCTCATCAACACGGCTGTCTTCAGCTTCATCGGCGCACTTGGATTGGGGCTGACCGCGCTTTCCCTCGTTTCGATGCCATTCCTTCCGGAAACCATTCCGCCCGTCGTGCTGCTGGCCGCGGTCGTGGCGGGTGTTGCGACGCTTGCACGGTCCTGGGTGAACAATCAGCATGTCGCAGCAGCCGACCTCGACGGGCTGAACCGGCTGACGCTTGCAACATCCGTTGCATCCCTGCTGCCGCTGATCGCGTTGCCGTGGGCCCCGCTTACCGCCGTGCTGGTGTCGATGCTGCTCCAGCCGCTGCTGTTCGTCTGGTTCGGGCTGTCGCGCAGGCGTGATTACCGGCCTGACCGGTTCCATATCGATCCGGCACTGTTCCGCCGGATGCTCGGCATCGGATTTGCCCTGTTCATGTCGGGTATGCTGGTCCAGCTCAACATGCTGGCCGAGCGTTCGTTTGTCACTGCGATCTTCGGCATCGGCGGTCTTGGTCGGCTATTCCTCGCCTATATCTTCATCACACTGTTCCAACTGGTCCCTACATCGCTGGATTCGATCTTCCTCCCCGGAGTCGTTTCCAGTTTCCGTGCTGGCGACGCGAAGGGCATCGCGCGCCAGATGTGGGCATTTCTGGCCATCGCATTCCTCTACTGCGCCGTAACCGCACTCGCCGTTGCCTTTCTGGCAGACCCTGTCGTCGCCCTGCTGCTGCCTAATCGGACGGGCGACATGGCCTATGTTCGCGCCATGCTGCCGGGGCTGCTGGCGATCACGCTGGCTGCGCCATTCGGGCTTGTATTCCATGTGCTTATTCGCTTTCGCGCCTATTATCTGGCCTATGGCGCCGGAACGGTCGTGACGATCGCCGTGCTGGCCTGGTGGAGCGTCGTCGCCCGCCCAGGCGATCTGGCGGCCGTGATGCATTTGCGCAGCATCGCATGGATCCTGACGGCAGCGCTGCTGGTTGCCGGCTACAAGGCGGTCGCCTCGCGCGATCAGATTTTCCGCCTCGTGCGCCTTTTCCACCGGGGAAACTGACTTCGGCTGCGGTCAGCGGCGCCCATCGCCTTCGGCAAGACGTTTGACGATGACCGAGAAATCCCGGCTTCCCTCTCCGGCGGCGGCCAGGGCCTCGTAAAGCTCCAGCGCCCGGGCGCCCATCGGGGTCTGCGCGTGGACGCTGCCAGCCGCTTCGGCAGCAAGCCGCAGGTCTTTCAGCATCAGGGCTGCGGCAAAACCACCGGCATAATCATGGTCAGCCGGGCTTTCCGGCCCGACGCCCGGCACCGGGCAGTAGCTCGTCATCGACCAGCACTGGCCTGATGAAACCGAAGCGATGTCATAGAAACGCTGCGCGTCGAGGCCAAGCCGTTGCGCCAGCACGAACGCCTCGGCGGTTGCAACCATCGTTGCGCCAAGCAGCATGTTGTTGCAGATTTTCGCCGTCTGCCCTGCCCCGTTGGCGCCGGCGTGGATCACCGCTTTCCCCATCGCCTGCAGAATGGGTTGCGCGCGCGTGAACCCGTCATCGGTGCCGCCAGCCATGAAGGTCAACGTGCCTGCGTTCGCAGCGGCAATCCCGCCCGACACCGGCGCATCGACTGCAATCAGCCCGGCCGCTGCGGCTTCCCCGGCAAGCGCGCGCGCCGTCGCCACGTCGATGGTCGAGCAATCGATCAACAGCGTTCCGGCAGGCACCGCCCCGAAAATCGCCTGCCGATAGACGGATGCCACATGCGCCCCTGCCGGAAGCATCGTGATGACCGCCGCCGCCCCATCGACCGCCGCTGCGGCGCTGTCGGCGGCCACGCAACCCGCCTGCACCGCCCGCTGCACGGCATCCGCCGCCAGATCGAAGGCGCGAACCTCGAACCCTTTTGCAGCCAGATTGGCGGCCATGCCGCCCCCCATGTGCCCAAGGCCGATGAAGGCTACTCTGGTCATTTTCCGATCCATTTCCCCGGCCTTTTGTCGATGAAGGCCGCCATGCCTTCCTTCTGATCGGCAGTGCCGAACAGCCCGTGGAACAGTCGGCGTTCGAACAATATGCCCTGCGCCAGTGTCGTCTCGTGGGCGATATTCACCTGTTCCTTCACTGCAAGCGCTGCAAGCGGCGGCATCGCGGCAATCGCATCCGCCGTTTTCAGGGCCTCGGCCAGCAGATCCGCTGCCGGAACGACCCGTGCCACAAGGCCGGAACGCTCGGCTTCGTCGGCGGCCATCATGCGCCCGGTCAGGCACATTTCCATCGCCTTCGCCTTGCCTACGGCCCGCGTCAGCCGCTGCGAACCGCCCATGCCCGGCGTGACGCCAAGCCGGATTTCCGGCTGACCGAACTTCGCATTGTCGGCTGCAATGATGAAATCGCACATCATCGCCAACTCGCAGCCGCCACCCAGCGCATAGCCTGCAACCGCTGCGATGATCGGCTTTCTGGTTCTGGTCAGCAATTCATAGTCGGCGAAATAATTGCCGCCGAACATATCGCCCATGCCCTGCGGCGCCATCTCCTTGATGTCGGCGCCTGCGGCAAATGCCTTTTCGCTACCGGTCAGCACGGCGCAGCGCTGGCTCTCGTCGGCGTCGAAGGCCGCGAACGCCGCCAGCAGTTCACCCAGCACCTGGTTGTTCAGCGCGTTCAGCGCCTGCGGCCGATCGAGCGTCACCAGCGTGACGGCGCCCTTCTTTTCAACCAGCAATGTCTCGTAGCTCATGTCTTGATCCTGCCCCTTCGTGCGATGCTGTCCGATGTTCAGCCCATGGTCGGGATGACGAAGGCGTTGCTGCCGTCCGGCGTGCCGTCGGGCCAGCGCTGGGTAACGGTTTTCACCTTGGTCCAGAACCGGACGCCTTCGCTGCCATACTGGTTGTGGTCGCCGAAACCCGACCGCTTCCAGCCACCGAAGCTGTGATAGGAAACCGGCACCGGGATCGGAACATTCACTCCCACCATGCCGACGTTTACGCGGGCCACGAACTCGCGTGCGGCATGCCCGTTGCGGGTGAACAACGCCACGCCGTTGCCATACTGATGCTGCGACGGCAGCGCCAGCGCCTCCTCGAAGCTGTCGGCGCGCACGATCTGCAGCACCGGCCCGAAGATTTCCTCGCGGTAGCTGCGCATCGAAGTCGTTACCCGGTCAAGCAGGGTCGGTCCGATGAAAAAGCCCTTCTCGTGGCCTTGCAGCACAAAGCCGCGCCCATCGACCACCAGTTCCGCGCCTTCGTCGACGGCGGTCTGGATCCAGCCTTCCACGCGCACCCGGTGCGCCGCATTGACGACGGGGCCGTAATCGGCCTCCGGATCGGTGGAGACGCCAATGCGCAGCTTCGCAATCGCCGCCAGCAGCTTTTCGCGCAGCGCATTCGCCGTCTGCTCGCCGACCGGCACGACCACCGGCAGCGCCATGCATCGTTCTCCGGCCGAACCATAGGCTGCGCCAACCAGTTCCTTCACCGCCTGATCCAGATCGGCGTCGGGCATCACGATCCCGTGATTCTTGGCGCCGCCCATCGCCTGCACCCGTTTTCCGGCGGCCGTGCCGCGCGAGTAGACCATGTGCGCGATATCCGACGAACCGACGAAGCTGACGGCAGCGATGTCCGGGTGATCGAGGATGGCGTCGACCATTTCCTTGTCGCCGTGAACCACCTGCAGAATGCCTTCCGGCGCACCGGCCTGCCGCAGCAACTGCGCCAGCCGCACCGGCACAGAAGGGTCGCGCTCGGAGGGCTTCAGGATGAACGCATTGCCGCACGCGATCGCCATTCCGAACATCCACATCGGGATCATCGCCGGAAAATTGAACGGCGTGATGCCTGCGCCGATGCCAAGCGGCAGACGCATCGAATAGACATCGATCCCCGGCCCGGCGCCAAGCGTATATTCGCCCTTCAGCAGGTGCGGGATGCCGCAGGCGAACTCGACCACCTCTAGTCCACGCTGGATGTCGCCGCGCGCATCGGACAGCACCTTGCCGTGCTCGGACGACAGCAGATGCGCCAGTTCATCCATGTGCTGTTCGACCAGTTCCTTGAACGCGAACATCACCCGTGCGCGCCGCTGCGGGTTGGTCGCGGCCCATGCAGGCTGGGCGGCTTTTGCAGCAGCGATTGCAGCCGAAAGCTCGGCGTTGCCACCAAGCGCCACCTGCGCCTGCACCACACCGGCATTGGGATCATAGACATCGCCAAAGCGCGCGGGCGCGGCAAGCGCCGGGCTTCCGGCGATCAGGTGGTCGATCCGTTTCATCCGTGCATCCTTTCAATTCCCGGCGCCGGGGTTTCGGGTGCCCGCGCCTCACCGGCCATCTTGCTCCACTGCGAACGGCTACGCAAATACCATACGCGGCATATCCGTTCAGTCAGTGGCATGCGCCACCGCGCGCCGCACGGCCTGCGCCACGCAATCGGCCGCGCGGGTGCCAAGCTCGGCCAGCAGCAGCGGATCGACTTGGGCCGGGGTTTCCGCCGAAAGGCCGATCGCAAACAGCGCGTCGCCATCGAAGGGCGTGTGGATCGGCCGGATGGTGCGGGCCAGTCCGTCATGCGCCATCATCGCCAGCCGGCGGGCCGCTGCGCGCGTCAATGGCACGTCGGTTGCGATGGCGCCGATACAGGTGCTGCCACCACGAATGGGGTTGCCCGCAGCCGCCTTCGGAAACGGCACCGGGCCAGATACCGGCGGTTCGCCCGCAGTCACTTCGCCGAAACTGTTCACTGCAACCAGCGCCGCAACCTGCCCGCCACCATCGAGCGTTGCCCGCGCGATGCCGATGCCCCCCGGCCTGCTGCCCGCCATTGCCCCATGGCCTGCGCCTACCCGGCCTTCGGCTGCATCGCCCCCAAGTGCGGCAAATGCCTGCTGCGCAAGGCGCCGGTAGGGCGTTTCAGCGCCGCCATCGCGCGCCCATTGCTTGTCGCCGCCGTTCCCCAGATCGAACAGGATCGCGGCAGGGATCACCGGCACGAACACATCGCCTGCAACGGCAAGGCCCTGTTGCCTGCGCGCCATGATCAGCGCCAGTTCGGATGCCGCTTCCAGTCCGAACACACTGCCGCCCGCCAGCACCAGCGCGTGCACGCGCTCCACCAGTGTAGATGGCTCCAGCGCGTCGGTTTCGCGGGTGCCGGGGCCGCCGCCGCGCACATCGGCCGCCATCACCACCGGCCAATCGGGCACCAGCAAGGTCACACCGGTCCGGGCGACGGGGCAATGGGCATGCCCGACGCGAAGACCGGGCAGCATCAGAGGAACCCGACCGCGTCGCGCACCTCGCGCATGGTTTCCCGCGCCACCGCGCGTGCCGCTTCCGCGCCTTCTTCCAGCGCGCGCTCGATCACCGCCGGCTGCTGCAACAACGCGCGATAGCGTTCGATCATCGGCGCCAGCTTCTCGACCAGCAGGTCGGCAAGGGCAGGCTTGAACGCGCCAAAGCCCTGCCCGCCGAATTCCGTCAGCACATCGGCGATGCTGCGGCCCGACAGGGTGGCGTGGATTTCCACCAGGTTGCGCGCTTCCGGGCGGCCTTCCAGCCCATCCTTGCTGGCGGGCAGCGGTTCGGGGTCGGTCTTTGCCCGCTTCACCTTGTTGCGGATGTCATCAGCGCTGTCGGTCAGGTTGATGCGGCTCTGGTCCGACGGGTCTGATTTCGACATTTTCGCCCCGCCGTCACGCAGCGATTTCACCCGCAGGGCTTCGGGCGGCATGATCGGTTCGGGCAGCGGAAACAGCTCGACTGCAAAATCATTGTTGAACTTGGCGGCGGTGTCGCGCGCCAGTTCAAGATGCTGCTTCTGGTCCTCGCCGACCGGCACATGTGTCGCCTTGTAAAGCAGCACGTCGGCGGCTTGCAGCACCGGGTAGGTATACAGCCCGACGGACGCCCCCTCACGGTCTTTGCCCGACTTTTCCTTGAACTGGGTCATGCGGTTCAGCCAGCCGATGCGGGCGGTGCATCCCAGAATCCACGCAAGTTCCGCATGTTCCAGCACGCGCGACTGGTTGAACAGCGTCGCCTTGGCGGGATCGATCCCGGCCGCCATCAGCGCGGCGGCGATTTCCAGCGTCGACCGCCGCAAGCTTTCCGGTTCCTGCCGCATGGTGATCGCGTGCATGTCGGCGATAAAATAAAAGGCGCGCTCACCCGGTTGCAGGCTGTCCTGCATCAGCACCCAGTTGCGGATCGCGCCCAGATAATTACCGAGGTGGAGATTGCCGGTCGGCTGAATGCCGGAAACGATCAACATGACTAGCCCTTACGAAAGGAATTGACGAGCTGGCGCGGATTCCATGCGCCGATCAGATATCCGGCGCCCGCATAGACGATTCCGCCAGCCCCTACCAAGAACAGCATTCCTAGCGCGCGCTGGACGAGCGAGCCTTGCGCCATTTCCAGCACAACGCCGTTCACCAGCGACAAGGTCAGCGCCATCAACAGGGCCGCCGCCAGCATCCGTGGCACTGTGCGGAACAGCCCGGCGTCAGGGTGCCAGTGCGCCCTTCGCATCAGAACCCAGCCCAGAACCGCCACGTTCACCCAGGCGGAAACCGAAGTCGCAACCGCGATGCCGACATGGGCAAGCACACGCGACAGCAGCAGGTTGCCGATCAGATTGATGCCGATCGCCAACAAAGCGATGGTCATCGGTGTGCGGGTGTCGCCCCGGGCATGGAAGCCGGGCGTCAGCACCTTCACCAGCATATAGGCCACCAGCCCGGTCGAGAACGCGCGCAGCGCAGCCGCGCTGGCAATGCGGTCGGCGGCGGTGAATTCACCCTGCTGGAACAGGGCTGCAACGATCGGATCAGCCGAAACGATCAGCGCGATCGAGGCCGGAAGGCCGAACAGCAGCACGAACTCGATGCCACGGTTCTGCTGGTGAATGGCCGCCTCGCGGTTGCCGGCGCCCAGCAGCCGCCCCATTGTGGGCAGCAGCGCCACACCCATTCCAACCCCGATCATCCCCAGTGCCAGCTGATTCAGCCGGTCTGCGTAATAGAGGTAGGAAACCGAACCTTGCGGCAGGCTGCGCGCGGCGATCATGGTTGATACCAGAAGGTTGATCTGCATTGCGCCAGCGCCGATCGCCGCCGGGCCGATGCGTCGCAGCAAGGTCCGCACTTCGGGCGTCATGTGCGGGAAAGTCAGCCTCGGCAGCACACCGATGCGCCAGCAATCCCAGGCAAGCCACAGAAACTGCAGGATCCCCGCAACCGCGATCGCCGCCGCCTGCGTGGTGGCGGTTGCCACCGGATCGGCGCCGCGAAAACACAGGAATCCGATGATGAATGTCAGGTTCAGGATGACCGGCGCCGAAGCATAGACCCAGAACCGCCCGAGCGCGTTCAGCAGCCCGCCCAGCAGCGACGCCAGCGAAATCAGCATCAGATACGGGAACGCAAGCCGCGCCAGCAGCACGGTCAATTCCAGCTTCTCGACCGACCGATCCTCGAAGCCACCCGTCATTGCCCAGACGACCGGCGTCGCCGCCGCCATGATCACCAGCGTGAACAGCAGCAGCACCGGAAACAGCACCGCCAGCGCCTGCTCGGTCAGGCGAACGGCGCGGATGCGGCCCTCGCGCTCGCCGTCGTGGCCTAGCTGCTGCGATACCAGCGGCACGAAGGCAGCCGAAAACGCGCCCTCGGCAAACAACGACCGGAACAGGTTGGGCAGGCGGAACGCCACCAGAAAGGCGTCGGCGGCAAAGCCGGCGCCCAGGTAGCGTGCCATCAGGATTTCGCGCACCATCCCCACCACGCGCGAAATCAGCGTCATGCCGCCGACGGTGGTGGCGGCTCGGATCAGCGACATGGAACCGGAACCCGGCGCGGTTCGGTCAGGCGTTGCCTGCTGGCTGCTCCACCGCACCGCGCGCTTCGAGCTGCTGCAGATACAGGCCGCCGAAATCGATCGGCTCGAGCATGAGCGGGGCAAACCCACCATCGCGGACTGCATCGGCGATCACGCGGCGCGCAAACGGGAACAGGATGCGCGGCGCCTCGACGATCAGGAACGGTTCGATCGCTTCCTGCGGGGCGCCGGTCAGCCGGAACAGGCCCGCATACAGAAGCTCTACCTGAAACGCGAGCGTGCCGCCTTCCTGTGCGCGGGCCGACGCCTCGACCTTCAGCTCTACTTCATACATGTCCTGCCCGCCGGAACGGGCGTTCACATTGACGTTGATCTCGACCTTGGGTTGCCCCTGCATCTGCAGCGACGCCGGAGCGTTGGGATTCTCGAACGAGAGGTCCTTAACATACTGGGCAAGAATGCCTGCCTGCGGGGCGAGGTCGGCGCCGTTGGCGAGGGCTTCGGCGGCTTCGGGCGTGATTTCGGTCATCGGCGTTGCATATCCTCCGGCCGGTGCGCCTGATGCACCCCGGCGTATCTCGCCGCTGCGGCTAGCAGCGCCAGCCACCCCCTGCAAGGCTCGTCGCACGCGGGCCGCCGGGCACTGCCCGGCAAAACCGCCGCGATCCGGCACTTGTCGTCTGCCGGTCAGTGCCTATGTTCCACATAATTCACATTGTGCGGTTGCATATTGACCGCATCCGCCCGTAAACAGAAGCATCGAGATGCGCTCTGCCTGCTGGCGGGCGCTTCCTGTGCTGAATGACGGAGGCTGAAGGCGACTTCGGATGCAGAGCGGCTGGATCGAGATTTTTTTCCTTGCGATGCTTGCGGGCTTCATCGGCCTCAGGCTCTATCATGTTCTTGGCCGCCGCACCGGGCACGAAAAGCCGGTAGCAGATCCGTTCCGCCCCGCCACCCCTGACATCGCCCGCCCCAGCGCCCGTGTCCGCGCGGCCAGCGAACCGCCGGTCAGCCTCGAAGTTCCGGCTGATGTGGCGCCGGAAGTGCGCCCGGGGCTGGAGGCGATCCACGCGATCGACAAGGGTTTTTCGCCCGAGCATTTCCTGACCGGCGCGCAAGGCGCCTATGCGATGGTGCTCGAAGCCTTCTGGGAGGGCGACGAAGAGGCGCTGCGCGATCTCGCCTCCGACGAGATGCTGCTGAATTTCCGCGCCGCCCTCGATGCGCGCCAGACTTCGGGCCAGCGCCTCGAAAACCGGCTGATCCATGTGGATCGGGCGCAGATCGTCGGCGCCGAAGCATCCGGCTCGATGGCGGAAATCACCGTCCGTTTCGACGCCGAGATCGTGTCCGTTACGCGGGACGCCGAAGGCCGCATCGTCGCCGGCGATCCAAACGCGTCGGTCGAAACGCACGACCTCTGGACGTTCAGCCGCCACACGACTTCGGCTGACCCGGCCTGGCTGCTGATCGCAACCGACGAAGCAGAGTGAAACCGGCCATGGCGGCCCGCCTGTGGCCGTCGGCTGCATTGCTGCTGTTGGCAGCCTGCGCGACGCGGCCTCCCGCCGTTCCATCGGCACCTGTTGCTCCGGCATCGCCTGCCGCACCGGCCCGCCCCAATGCGCAAATCGCCCCCTTTCCAGCCGCGTTCGCCGCATCGGCAGAGGCGCTGCAGGCGTTCCGCCGCGCCTGCCCGCGCCTGCGTTCCCGCGCCGACCAGTCCGGCTTGACGACTGCGCAAGACTGGGACGCAGCCTGCACCGACACCGAGGCCGACCCTGCGGCTTTCTTTCGGCGCCATTTCACACCCGTCCGGCTGGGAGACGGCAAGGGTTTTGCAACCGGATATTTCGAACCTGAAATCCGTGGGTCGAAGCGCGCCATCCCCGGTGCGGCCCCGGTGCTCGCCCGGCCGCCTGAACTGGTCGATATCGATCTGCGCGCATGGGGCATCGAAGGCGGCACAATACGCGGGCTGGTCCGTGATGGGCGCGTCGTCCGCGCGCCGGACAGGGCTGCGATCGAAGCCGGCGCCTTCGCCGGGCGGGGGCTGGAACTGGCCTGGGCGGCAGACCCTGTCGATTATTTCTTCCTGCAAATTCAGGGTTCCGGCAGGCTGCGGCTGGACGACGGCAGCATCCTGCGCGTCGGCTATGCCGGACAGAACGGGCACGCCTATGTGCCGATCGGGCGGCTTTTGAAGGAACGCGGTCAGTTGCCGAAGGCCGGTATGGCGGAAATCAAGGCATGGCTGCGCGCGCACCCGGACGAAGGCGCCGCGCTGATGCGGGAAAACCCAAGCTATGTTTTCATGCGCCGCCTGCCCGATGGCATCGACGGCCCGATCGGTGCGCTTGGGGTGCCGTTGATCGCCAGCGCCAATCTGGCCGCCGATCCAGCCATGCTGCCGCTCGGGGTGCCGGTCTGGCTGGAAACGACAGTCGAAGCAGTGCCATGGCGGCAACTGGCGATCGTTGCCGATACCGGGGGCGCCATCAAAGGCCCCAACCGTTTCGATATCTTCTTCGGTCCCGGTGAAGCAGCCGCGCGCAAGGCCGGTGCGCTGGCAGCCCCTGCCGAAGCCATCCTGCTGCTGCCCAACGCTGCCGCCGCACGGCTGCGGCCGTGAAACGCCGCCTGAGCGACGAGGATCGCCAGCTCTGGCAACGGGTGACGGCAACCGTCAGGCCGCTGCACCCCGCTCGCGCAGCCACCGCCGGCGAGGCTCCACCGCCGGTGACAGGCGCCCCAAGGCGGCCATCCGTGCGACTGGCCCGCGCCACGCCTGTTGCAACACCGGCCAAGCCAGCCCGCATGGCTGCGGAAACGCTCGACGCCAGTTGGGATAAACGCCTGTCCTCAGGGCGGGCGACGCCCGACATGGTGATCGACCTGCACGGGATGACACGCGCCGAAGCGCGCGACTATCTTCGCCTGCGCCTGTCGGACGCCCGTTTGCGGGGCCACCGCATCCTGCTGGTGATCACGGGGAAAGGCGGCCGCGCCCACCCGGCGCCCGCCGATCTGGCCGCGAACGCCCCTGTTCGCGGGGCAATCCGCGCCGAACTCCCCCGCTGGCTGGGCGAGGCAGACATATCGGCCGACATCGCCGCCGTCCGCCGCGCACACCCAAAACACGGCGGAAGCGGCGCCGTCTACCTGATCCTCAGGCGAAACCAGCCCTGACAGGCCGGTCGCCGGTTCAGGCCGCCAACATCCGGCGACGCCGCGCCGCGAATCCCACCATGCCGAACCCTGCAATCAGCATCGCCCAGGTTGCTGGTTCCGGCACGCCACCCGGCATTTCCAGGATGTCGTTGATGCCGACCGTGAAGCCGTGCCAGTTTTCCGACGTGTCGGTGAAGCTGATCGAGGTGAACGTGCCCTGGAAGCGAATGATCGCGTGCACTTCGCCCTGCCCGTAGAAACCGGTCGAGTCGCCGTTCAGCACCGGCACGCCGGAACCCCAATAGCCCGAGCCATTGGATTCCACGGTGAACGGCGCGCTGAAGGTAACGGTGTTGCCGTTCCAGCTTTGCAGCGCGAGGTATGGGTCCGTCACCGCATGATCGAAGGTGATCGTCTTGGTGCCGCCGGCGTTCAGCGCCACGATATCGCACGCGTCGGGCTGATTAAGGGCGCCGTTATAGTTGCCGGGCGCCCAATAGGCGGTGCCGCACCCCGTCTGCACGAAGCTGTAGCCCCCGGCATAGACGACGTTGACCGGCCCGCCAGGCGCATTGATGACACCCGCCGCACTGCCGTTGGCGTAGGCCGTCCAGTCGGCCCACGAAACCGTCGTCGCCGTTGCTGCCGAACCGGCCAGCAGCGCCGCCGCCAAAATCATCGCCCGCATATATCCCTCCTGTGAATCCTCAATAGCCGGGGTGATCCCGGTTGCCTTGGCAGCCAAGCAAATTTCGTGCCAGCCGCCGATTGTTTCTAACCATTTGAATTTCCAAAGATCCGCGCAGACAGGTTTGCGCCCGTTGTAAAATCCGCCGACAGGCGCGCCCGGTGCGCGCCGTCTTGCGCCCCCTGCCCGCCCATGCTACGGCGCGCGCCAGTAACGGGACACCCTTTGTCTGGTGCCCCGCTGCAACCATATTTTCGGGCCATGGGCGCCACCCTCGCGGGCCGGCGCCATTCTGTCGAGACCAGCCGGGCATTCGCCCGGAACTCCGTCGGGTTCCGGCGGCAGGCGCAGACAGGGCCAGTATCATGAGGATCGAGCCGACTTGACGAACATGCGCGTATCCGTGGCTGCAGCGGGCCTGCCGGGGCGCTATGCGGCAGCCCTGTTCGACCTTGCCGAATCGGCAAAGGCGCTCGACGGCACCGCAGCCGACCTCGCCACGCTCCAGGCGGCACTGTCCGAATCGGCCGACCTCCGCCAGTTGACGACCAGCCCCGCGATCAGCCGCGCCGACGCCGGTAAAGCGGTAGCTGCGCTCGCCGGGTCGCTCGGTCTTGGCGGTCTCACTACGAAATTCCTCGGTGTGCTGGCCCAGAACGGCCGGCTTTCCGTGCTTTCCGGTATCATTTCCCAGTTCACCGTCATGCTGAACGCCCACAAGGGCACATCGACGGCCGAGGTTGTCAGCGCGCACAAGCTGACTGCCGCACAAAAAAAGGAACTGGAAGCCAAGCTGAAGGCCCGTACCGGCCGTGCAGTGTCGGTGGACGCGCGGGTAGACCCGGCGCTTCTGGGCGGCCTCATCGTCCGCATCGGTTCCGAACAGATCGACAGCAGTATCAAGACCCGCCTCGAGCGGCTCGGCCAGCAACTGAAAGGTTAATCAGGCTATGGATATCCGCGCAGCGGAAATCTCCCGCGTCATTCGTGATCAGATCGCCCAGTTCGGCACCGAAGCGGAAGTTTCGGAAGTCGGTCAGGTGCTTTCGGTCGGCGATGGCATCGCCCGCATCCACGGCCTCGACAAGGTGCAGGCCGGCGAAATGGTCGAGTTCCCGGGCGGCATCAAGGGCATGGCGCTGAACCTCGAAGCCGACAACGTCGGCGTCGTGATCTTCGGCTCGGACAGCTCGATCCGCGAAGGCGACACCGTCAAGCGCACCGGCACCATCGTCGACGTGCCGGTCGGCAAGGGCCTGCTCGGCCGCGTGGTCGACGGCCTTGGCAACCCGATCGACGGCAAGGGCCCGATCGAGGCAACCGAGCGCCGCCGCGTCGAAGTGAAGGCGCCGGGCATCATCCCGAGGAAATCCGTGCATGAACCGGTGCAGACCGGCCTGAAGGCGCTCGACGCGCTGGTGCCGGTGGGTCGTGGCCAGCGCGAGCTGGTGATCGGCGACCGCCAGACCGGCAAGACTGCGGTCGCCCTCGACACTTTCATCAACCAGCGCGAAGCCAACAAGGGCGACGACGAGTCGAAAAAGCTCTATTGCATCTACGTCGCCGTCGGCCAGAAGCGTTCGACGGTCGCGCAGATCGTCCGTGCGCTGGAAGAAAACGGCGCGATGGAATACTCGATCGTGGTCGCGGCCACGGCATCGGAACCGGCTCCGCTGCAGTTCCTGGCGCCCTACACCGGCTGCACCATGGGCGAATTCTTCCGCGACAACGGCATGCACGCCGTCATCGTCTATGACGATCTGTCGAAGCAGGCCGTCGCCTATCGTCAGATGTCGCTGCTGCTGCGCCGTCCGCCGGGCCGCGAAGCCTATCCGGGCGACGTGTTCTATCTGCACAGCCGCCTGCTCGAGCGCGCGGCCAAGATGAACGAAGCCAATGGCGCCGGTTCGCTGACAGCGCTTCCGGTCATCGAAACGCAGGGCGGCGACGTGTCGGCCTATATCCCGACCAACGTGATCTCGATCACCGACGGCCAGATCTTCCTCGAAAGCAACCTGTTCTATCAGGGTATTCGTCCGGCCATCAACGTCGGCCTCTCGGTCAGCCGGGTTGGTTCGGCGGCGCAGACGAAGGCGATGAAGAAGGTCGCTGGCTCGATCAAGCTGGAGCTTGCCCAGTATCGCGAAATGGCCGCCTTCGCCCAGTTCGGCTCCGACCTCGACGCCTCGACCCAGAAGCTTCTGGCCCGTGGCGAGCGGCTGACCGAGCTGCTGAAGCAGCCGCAGTTCAACCCGCTCCCCTTCGAAGAGCAGGTGGCGTCGATCTTCGCTGGCGTGAACGGCTTCCTCGACGGCATTCCCGCCAACGCGGTGAACCGTTTCGAAGCGGCCCTGCTGTCGGACCTGCGCGCCAATCACGCCGATGTGCTGAAGGACATCCGCGAAACGAAGGACCTGTCCGACAAGACCCGCGAGGCGCTGAAGAACGCGATCTCGGCGTTCACCAGAACCTTCGCGTAAGGGCGCAGCATGCCTTCGCTCAAGGATCTGAAAACCCGCATCGACTCGGTGAAATCTACCCAGAAGATCACCAAGGCGATGAAGATGGTGGCGGCAGCCAAGCTGCGCCGCGCACAGGAGCGGGCCGAACAGGGCCGCCCCTATGCGGCGCGCATGGATACCGTGATCGCCAGCCTCGCTGCCAAGGTGCAGGCCGGGCCGGACACGTCGAAGCTGCTGACAGGCACCGGCTCGGACCGCACCCACCTGCTGGTGGTTGCAACCGCCGAGCGCGGGCTGTGCGGCGGCTTCAACACCAACATCGTCAGGGCGGCACGCCGCCACGCGCAGGCGCTGGAAGCGCAGGGCGCGACGGTGAAGCTGTATCTGGTCGGGCGAAAGGGCCGCGCGGCCCTGAACCGAACGAACGCATCGTCGATCGTGCACTTCACCGATCTGTCCGGCCACAAGCAGGTCGGATTCGATGTTGCGCACGAAATTGCCGCCGACATCATCGCGCGCTTCAACGCCGGCGAGTTCGACGTGGCGACGCTGTTCTACTCGGAATTCAAGTCGGCGCTGGTGCAGGAGCCGACGGCCCTGCAACTGGTGCCGGTGAAGGTGCCGGAAGCATCCGCCGATCAAGGCGCGGTTGCCGGCGCCGTGGTCGAGTATGAACCCGACGAAGAAGCGATCCTGAACGAACTGCTGCCGCGCAACGTAGCGGTGCAGATCTATCGCGCTATCCTTGAGAACGCTGCGTCCGAGCAGGGTGCGCGCATGACGGCGATGGACAATGCCACCCGCAACGCCGGTGACATGATCAACCGCCTGACGCTCACCTACAACCGCAGCCGTCAGGCCGCGATCACCAAGGAACTCATCGAAATCATTTCGGGCGCGGAAGCGCTCTAACCGACGGGACACTGAAGACATGGCCAAGCGACCCGCTTCCACCACCACCAGCAACAATGTCGGCCGCATCACCCAGGTGATCGGGGCCGTCGTCGACGTCGCCTTCGAGGACGACCTGCCGCAGATTCTCACAGCGCTCGAAACCGACGTCGAAGGCCGCCGCCTCGTGCTCGAAGTAGCGCAGCACCTCGGAGAGAGCAGCGTCCGCACCATCGCCATGGACTCCACCGATGGCCTCGTGCGCGGGCAGGAAGTCACGGATACCGGATCGCAGATCCGTGTGCCGGTCGGCCCGGCGACGCTTGGCCGCATCCTCAACGTCATCGGCGAACCGATCGACGAACGCGGGCCCGTTGGCGCAACGCAAACCGCGCCGATCCACGCCCCCGCGCCGGAATTCATCGACCAGTCGACCGAAACCTCGATCCTGGTCACCGGGATCAAGGTCGTCGATCTGCTGGCCCCCTATGCCAAGGGCGGCAAGATCGGCCTGTTCGGCGGCGCCGGCGTCGGCAAGACCGTGCTGATTCAGGAACTGATCAACAACATCGCCAAGGGCCATGGCGGCACCTCGGTGTTCGCCGGCGTCGGCGAGCGCACCCGTGAAGGCAACGACCTTTACCACGAATTTCTCGACGCGGGCGTCATCGCCAAGGACGCCGACGGGAACCCGCAGTCCGAAGGTTCGAAGGTCGCGCTGGTGTTCGGCCAGATGAACGAACCACCGGGGGCGCGTGCCCGCGTCGCCCTGTCTGGCCTGACGATCGCGGAATATTTCCGCGACATCGAAGGTCAGGACGTGCTGTTCTTCGTCGACAACATCTTCCGCTTCACGCAGGCGGGTTCGGAAGTGTCGGCGCTTCTGGGCCGCATCCCGTCGGCGGTCGGCTATCAGCCGACGCTCGCAACCGACATGGGCGCGCTGCAGGAACGCATCACCTCGACGAACAAGGGCTCGATCACCTCGGTGCAGGCGATCTACGTGCCGGCCGACGACCTTACCGACCCGGCGCCAGCCACCTCGTTCGCCCACCTCGATGCCACCACCGTGCTGTCGCGGCAGATCGCCGAGCTTGGCATCTATCCGGCCGTCGACCCGCTGGATTCGACCAGCCGCGTGCTGGAGCCGCGCACCGTCGGCCAGGAACATTACGAAACCGCGCGCGCCGTGCAGTCGGTGCTGCAAAAGTACAAGTCTCTGCAGGACATCATCGCCATTCTGGGCATGGATGAACTGTCTGAGGAAGATAAGCTGACGGTCGCCCGGGCGCGCAAGATCCAGCGCTTCCTGTCGCAGCCGTTCCATGTGGCCGAAGTGTTCACAGGCCAGCCGGGCGTATTCGTGCAACTTGCCGACACGATCAAGGGCTTCAAGGCGATCGTCGCCGGCGAATATGACCATCTGCCCGAAGCCGCCTTCTACATGGTCGGCACCATCGAGCAGGCAGTCGAAAAGGCGCAGAAGCTGGCTGCGGATGCCGCCTGAGATGGCCGCCCTGCACTTTGAACTGGTCTCCCCAGAGCGTCTCGTGCGCTCGGCGACCGTGCACATGGTCGTCATTCCGGGGACAGACGGCGATTTCGGCGTGCTGGCAGGCCATGCCCCAATGATGAGCACGATCCGCCCCGGCGAACTGGCCATCTACGCGACCGACACCAGCCCGCCAGAACGCATCCGCATCGACGGCGGCTTTGCCGAAGTGTCGGAAAAGGGCCTGACCATTCTGGCCGAGAGGCTGGAGCCGATCACGGCGCACTAGGCGCCCGGCAAAGCTGGATACGCCAACAGGGGCGGGGCTTCGGCTCCGCCCCTTGTCGTTTCGGCACTTTTCGTTCGTCACCCTCCCCACCCCTACAGGTGGCGGCAGGGCGCAGTCTGTGGCACCTGCACGCACGAAACAGGAGTAGCGCACATGCTCGACATCAGCCGCCGGACCGCTTTCGACGAGGACCAGAACGCGTTTCGCGATCAGGTCCGCAAATTCTTCGACCGCAACCTCGTCCCCAACCTCGACCGCTGGGAAGAAGAAGGCGTGGTCGACCGCGCCTTCTGGCGCGCCTGCGGCGAAGCGGGGCTGCTCTGCCCCACGCTTCCGGAACAATATGGCGGTCTCGGCCTGGATTTCCGCTACAACGCCGTCATCGACGAGGAACTCGGCTATTACGGCTCGTCGGCGGGCATCACCCTGCAATCCGACATCACCGCCGATTATATCCTGAACTACGGCTCGGAAGAGCAGAAGCAGAAGATCCTGCCGAAGATGATCAGCGGCGAGTGCATCGTCGCAATTGCCATGACCGAACCCGGCACCGGGTCCGACTTGCAGGGTGTCCGCACCACTGCGCGGCGCGACGGCGATCATTTCGTCCTGAATGGTTCAAAAACCTACATCACCAATGGCCAGAACTGCGACATCGTCATCGTCGTCGCCAAGACCAATCCCGACGCCGGCGCCAAGGGCATCAGCCTGATTCTGGTCGAGGATGGCACCAGGGGGTTCGCCAAGGGCCGCAACCTCGACAAGATCGGCCAGCATTCGGCCGACACCTCGGAACTGTTCTTTGAGGATTGCCGGGTTCCGGTATCCAACTGCCTTGGCGCGGAAAACCAGGGCTTCATCTACCTGATGAGCCAGCTACCGCAGGAGCGCCTGTCGATCGCGGTTTCCGCCATGGGTAGCGCACAGCGCGCGTTCGACGAAGCGGTGAAGTTCGTCCGCGACCGCAAGGCGTTCGGCAAGTCCATTCTGGATTTCCAGAACACGCGGTTCGTGCTTGCCGATCTTAAGGCCAAACTGCAGGTCGGCTGGGCACACCTCGACCATTGCCTTACCCGGCATGTGGCCGGCGAACTCGATGCCTTTGAAGGCGCGGCCGCCAAGCTCTGGCATACAGAACTGCAATGGGAAGTGGTTGATGCAGCGCTGCAACTGCACGGCGGCGCCGGTTACATGAACGAATATCCGATCGCCCGCCTGTGGCGCGACGCGCGCGTCACCCGCATTTTCGGCGGAACATCGGAAATCATGCGCGAACTGGTCGGCCGGTCAGTCTGAACGGCTGTGAATGCAAACGCGGTCGGGCCGGTCAGGCCTGACCGCATCAAAGCTTGCAGTCTCTCGCCTTGGCATAGCCCTTCAGATAGGCGCGGCGAAGGTTTCCGGCCAGCACAGCCGCGCGAACCCTGCGATCATGCGCTTCGGCGCCCGATACGCGGCGAATAATCCCCCGGCCGGGAATAAGCCCGGTCGCCAGCCCCTCCGTCAGATCCAGCGCAGCTTCGCCGACGGACTGCCCCTCCTTTGGCCTCACCTTGTCGACGTCCGGCCCAAGCACTTCATCGAGGCGCGCAATCTCTTTGGTAAGCTGGCTGCAGGTTCTGAGGCCCTTCAGCGAGTAAGGATCCTTCGAACTTTCAGCCAGCAGCGGCGGGATTTCCTCGCGCACGATGTTCACGTCCCGCAACGGGCTGGTCACGATGTCTTTCGCGGTGCGGCCGACATCTTCGGCAGACTGCGCTGCAGCAGGCGCCGTTGCCAGAAGGGCCAGCACAATCAGGGCTGTATCGCGTTGGTGTCGCATCATCGCCTCCTCGTAAGGCGATAATCCTAGCGGATCGTCATTCCCCGGCAAGCAGTTCGCGTACGAAGGACGTGATCCCGCGCTGGCGGGCGCGCTGCAACCGCTCGGCCGTCAGGATGCAGCGGATTTCGTGCAGGCACTGCCCCGGATCGTCGTTCACCAGCACATAATCATATTCGGCCCAGTGGCTCACCTCGTCGGCGGCGCGGCTCATGCGCTGGGTAATCACCTCCTCGCTGTCCGAAGCACGGCTGCGCAGCCGTGACTCCAGCGCGTCGAGGCTTGGCGGCAACAGGAACACCGATGCCAGATCGCCCGCGGAATGGCTTTGCCGCAGTTGCTGCGTGCCCTGCCAGTCGATGTCGAACAGGATGTCGCGCCCTTCGGAAAGCGCCTGTTCGACCGGTGCGCGCGGCGTGCCATAGCGGTTGCCGAACACCGTCGCCCATTCCAGAAACTGTCCGGTCGCAACCATCGCGTCGAACTTGTCCTGGCTGACGAAATGATAGTCCTGCCCGTCGATCTCGCCGGTGCGGGGGGCGCGTGTGGTTGCCGAAACCGACAGCGAAATCTGCGGATCGTTCGCCAGCAGGCGCTTGGTCATGGTGGTCTTGCCCGCCCCTGAAGGGCTGGACAGCACGAGCATCAGGCCACGACGGGCACCGGGAATGGACATGCAACGCCGCCTAGCCGATCGGTTCCGGCATGGAAAGGTGGCAGAAAACCTGATCCGGCGCTCAGCCGCCCTGCGTCATCGTTTCGGGGCGGACCAGCTTGCGAAACTCTGCTTCGGTCACATAGCCAAGCTTCAGGCCTGCCTCCAGCAAGGTAAGCCCTTTATGGTGCGCCAGTTTCGCGATTTCGGCAGCCTTGTCATAGCCGATCGCCGGGGCAAGCGCCGTTACCAGCATCAACGACCGTTCCACCAGATCGGCTATGCGCGCCCGGTTCGGCTGCATCCCATCGACGCAGCGCAGACGGAAACTATCGGCGGCGTCGGCCAGCAGCCGAATCGAGCGCAGAATATTGTGCGCAATCAGCGGCTTGAACACATTCAATTGCAACTGCCCCTGCATCCCGCCCACCACGACCGCATGCGCGTTCCCGATCACCTGCGCGCAGACCATGGTCAGCGCCTCGCATTGGGTGGGGTTCACCTTGCCGGGCATGATCGAGCTGCCCGGCTCGTTCTCAGGCAGCGCCACTTCGCCGAGGCCGGCGCGCGGACCGGAGCCAAGAAGCCGCAGGTCATTGCCGATCTTCATCAGCCCGGCGGCGATCGTCGTCAGAACACCGGCCACTTCAACCAGCGTGTCGTGCGTGGCCAACGCCTCGAATTTGTTGGGAGCGCTCTGCCAGGGAACTCCGCCGGTGATGTCGGTCAGTGCCGCCACGAAATCTGCGGCAAAGCCGGGCGGCGCGTTCAACCCGGTGCCGACCGCCGTGCCGCCCTGCGCCAGCCGGCTCAGCCTCGGCCACAGGTCGACGATCCGCTGCGCGCCGTCCTCGCAGGTCTGGGCCCAGGCGGATGCCTCCTGCGCCAGCGTCAGCGGGGTTGCGTCCATCATGTGGGTGCGGCCGATCTTCACGATCGCCGCCCAGTCCTGCTCGTG
>NZ_DBNHFX010000064.1:0-1730 GCF_057137845.1 Sandaracinobacteroides sp.
ACCGAAGCGATGGTTTCCGCCAGTTCCATCGCCTGCGCCAGCGGATCGTCCGCCAGCACATCGACAAGGCCGATGCGGTGCGCTTCGGCGGCGGGCAGCAACTGGCCGGTGAACAGGATGCGCTTTGCCGCCGACGGCCCCACCAGATCGACCAGCAGCTTGGTGTCGTGCAGCGAATAGACCAGCCCCAGCTTGGCCGGGGTGATGCCAAAGCGCGCCTTCGGCCCGGCCACCCGCATGTCACAGGCGTTCGCCAGACCGCAGCCGCCGCCGACGCAGTCGCCTTCAACTGCGGCGATCACCGGCTTTTCCGCGCGCGCCAGCCTGATCTGCACTTCGGCGATCGCCGCCTGATTCTTCGCCCGCCACGCGGCATCGCGCGCGCCGATCGCAAATTCGGCGATATCGGCCCCTGCACAGAAGGTGCCGCCTTCGGCCGCCGCCAGCACGATCGCCCGCACGCCGTCATCCCCCAGCAGCCGATCCAGCGCCGCCGGGAAGGCTTCCCACATCTCCTGGGTAAAGGCGTTGCGCTTGGCCGCGCGGTCGATCAGCAGCAGGCCGATGCGGCCACGCACCTCGGTGCGGATGCTCATGGCCGTTCCACCGTGGCGAAGTGATCGGCGATTTTTGCGCGCGTGGTGATCCAGACACCGGTTTTCGCCTGCACATGCGCCAGAAACTTCTCCAGCGCCCAGATGCGCCCCGGCCGGCCGATGATGCGCAGATGCAACCCCAGAGACATCATCTTCGGATTGCCCTCTTCGCCTTCACGGTAGAGCTGGTCGAAGCAGCGGATCGCGTAATCAGCCCAGTTTTCCGGTGTATAGGCGGGATCTGTCCACATTTTCATGTCGTTGCTGTCGAGCTGATAGGGCACGATCACGATGGGACGCCCCGGCACCGTCGTGCGATCCCAGAAGGGCACGTCACCCGAATAATCGTCCATGTGATAGGTGAAACCCTCCTCGATCAGCAGCCGGCGGGTGTTGTCGGTGTGGAAATAACGGCTCAGCCAGCCATAGGGCCGAACACCAACCGTTTTCTCGATCGACTGCACGGCCCGGCGAATGAAGGCGCGCTCTTCGTCCTCGTTCATCTTGAACTGGTGCACCCAGCGCCAGCCGTGGCTCACCGGCTCATGGCCCAGATCGCGGATCGCGGCGGCGATTTCCGGGTGGTTTTCCAGGCTCATGGCGGCAACCGTCCAGCTCGCCTCGACGCCATAATCGCGCAGTAGTTTCACCACGCGCGGCGCGCCTGCCTTCAAACCATATAGATAGTTGGATTCATTACCGTAATTGCGAATGGCGCTCTTGATGTGGATTCCCAGTTCGTCCACCGGCTCCATGCCCCGGTCGCCACGGGCGACCGTCATCTCCGAGCCTTCCTCGACGTTCACCACGACCGAAAGCGCAACCCTGGCGCCATGGGGCCAGTCGATTCGTTCCTGCTGCATCAGTGCATCTCCTCGCCGCCGCTGACATTCAGCGCCTCGCCGGTCACGTAAAAGGCGTCGTCGCTGGCAAGCCACGCGCAGGCGGCAGCGGTGTCACCCGCCTTGCCGGGGCGGCCCATCGGGTTCTTCGCCGCCATGTTCGCCAGATAGGCCTCGACGCTGTCGAACCCCAGAAGCTTCGAGAAATAGGCGTTCTGCATGGCGCCAAGGCCGGTCGTCACATGGTTCGGGCAGACGGCGTTCACGGTGATGCCGTGCGCGCCAAGTTCGA
>NZ_DBNHFX010000065.1:0-24411 GCF_057137845.1 Sandaracinobacteroides sp.
AGTGCGCCCCACCATGTCAGCGGGTTCAGCGTCTGCGAGCCATCGAGCGAGAAGGTGGTGAACTCGGCGCGGCCGACGATGTTTTCCCACGGCACCAGCCCCAGCCCGCCGATTTCCGCCGGCACGCGGCTGTCCATCGAATTGTCGCGGTTGTCGCCCATCAGGAACAGGTGCTGGTTCGGCACCGTGATCGGACCGAAATTGTCGCGGTCGGTCAGCGCCATGTCCAGCGTCTGATAGCTGCGGCCGCCGGGCAGGGTTTCCCGATAGGTGGGGTAGCGGCAGACCGGCTGGCCCGAAGCATCGGTTGCACGGAATTGCGGCACCATCCGGCAGTCGGTGTTCGGGGTCACGCGCAGTTCGGTGTCGGGCAGGCGCTGGCGTTCCACCGGCTTGCCGTTCAGCCACAGTGCGCCGTCGCGCATTTCGATAGTGTCGCCGGGCAGGCCGATCACCCGCTTGATCCAGTCGGCCCCGTCCGACGGGCTTTTCACCACGATGATGTCGCCGCGTTCGGGCATCGAACCGAACAGCCGTCCGGAAATCGGCGGCAGCACCGGCACCGACGGCGACAGGTAGGAATAGCCATAGGGGTATTTGGTCACGATCAGCCGGTCGCCGACCAGCAGCGTCGCCATCATCGATTCCGATGGAATATAGAATGGCTTGGCGACGAAACTGTGTACGCCCAGCACGATCAGGATCAGGATCGCCCACTGCTTCAGCTCGTGGCCCCAGTTGAACGGGGGCTTTTCCGGCTGCGCGGGTTTCGAGAGGTCAGGCGAAGGTGCGTTCATGCAGGGCTCGCGGTTATGAGCACAATCGCCTGTGCCCAAGGGTGGTCGTCGGTGAGGGTGAGGTGAATGTCGGCCTTATGCCCGGCGGGCGTGATCGCGGCAAGACGGGCAGCCGCCCCGCCGGTCAGTGCAAGTGTCGGCCGCCCCGAAGGCAGGTTCACGACGCCGATGTCCCGAAAGAACACCCCGGCGCGAAACCCCGTCCCCAGCGCCTTTGCTGCGGCTTCCTTGGCGGCAAACCGCTTGGCATAGGTCGCAACGCGGGTCAGTTCGCGGCGGTTCGCCTTCGCCTGTTCGACGGGCGTGAACAGCCGGTCGATGAAACGGTCGCCGAAACGCTCGATCGAAGCGGCGATGCGCTCGATGTTGCACAGGTCGTTGCCAAGACCGATCACCACCAGCCCGGCCGGGATCATGCGCGCGCCTCGTCCATCAGCGCCCGCATCTGGCCGATCGATGCTGCAAGCCCGGTGAACAGCGCCTCGCCGATCAGGAAATGGCCGATGTTCAGTTCGACGATTTCCCGGATCGCCGCCACCGGCCCGACATTGCCGAAGCCGAGGCCGTGCCCGGCATGCACTTCAAGCCCGGCCGCTGCCGCCAGCCGCGCACCCTCGGCCAGTGCCGCAAGTGCGCCGTCTGCGGCATGGGCATAGGAACCGGTGTGCAGCTCCACCACCGCCGCCCGCACGGCGGCTGCCGCTTCGATCTGGCGCGGGTCGGGCGCAATGAACAGCGACACGCGGATCCCGGCATCCGCCAGCCGCGCCACGAACGGCGCAAGCGCGGCCTGCTGCCCGGCGCAGTCCAGCCCGCCCTCGGTCGTGCGTTCGGCGCGCCGCTCGGGCACGATGCAGGCGGCATGCGGCCGGTGCTTCAGCGCAACCGCCAGCATTTCCCCGGTCGCTGCCATCTCGAGGTTCAGCGGCAGCCCTCCCCAGTCGGCCAGCGCGGCGATGTCGGCGTCGGTCATGTGGCGCCGATCCTCGCGCAGGTGCGCGGTGATGCCGTCGGCGCCTGCCTCGTGCGCCATGCGGGCCGCACGCAGCGGATCGGGATGGCTGCCGCCGCGCGCGTTCCGGATCGTCGCCACATGGTCGATATTGACTCCGAGGCGCAGCCGCCCGGTCACGCCGCCCGGCTTCCGGGCTTCACGGCGGGGATGGCGGCCAGTTCCGGCGGCAGGGCGTCGGCCGCATAGGTCGGCACGTCCAGCCGGATCAGTGGCGTAAATGGCACGCCAAGATCGGCCGCCCCCGCCGAACGATCGACGAGGCTTGCCGCATGGATCACCCGGCCGCCCGCCGCTTCCACTGCCGCGATCGCCTCGCGCGAGGACAGGCCCGTCGTCACCACATCCTCCATCAGGATGACCGGCGTGCCCGGATCGAGCCGGAAGCCGCGGCGCAGTTCGAACCGGCCTTCGGGGCGTTCGACGAACATCGACAGCAGCCCGAGCGCCCGCGCCAGTTCATAGCCGCAGATCAGCCCGCCCATCGCCGGTGCGATCACCGCCTTTGCCTCGCGGCGGACGGCTTCGGGCAGCTTCGCCGCCAGCGACCGCGCCAGCCGCTCGGCCCGCGCCGGGTCCATCAGCACGCGGGCGCACTGAAGATAGCGCGGCGACCTGAGACCCGAGGAAAGGATGAAATGCCCTTCGAGCAGCGCATCGGCGGCGCGGAATTCGGCAAGGACGGCCTCGTCGTCCAAAAGATGAAATTGCATGACCAACGCCATATCGCGGTCGGGGATTCAAGGGAAGCAGTTGCAGTCTGTCAAAGCCTTTGCAAAAAGGCCAGCACAGGAATATTTCACACAGGGGAGAGTGTCGGAAATGAACAGCAATCTCGCAATGCGCAGACTCGTCGCCACGGTCGCGACGACGGCGATGCTGGCGGTCTCGGTGCCGTCGATGGCGCAGATCAAGTCCAAGGCCGGGCAGGAAGCGGAAAAAACCCGCGCACAGAAGGTGGCGGAACTGCCGGTCTGCCCCAAACCGATCGGCACGATCGCGCTCTCGGAACCCGAAAACACCAACCGCTGGTGGTCGGAACTGGGGCTCAGTTCGCCGGAATCGCTGATCCGGGTTTATGTGCAGAAATCCAACTGCTTCAAGCTGGTCAACCGCTCGATGCGCGGCATGGCGGCGATGCAGCAGGAACGTGCGCTTGCGGCGGGCGGTGAAACCCGTCGCGGCGGCACCTTCGGCAAGGGCCAGATGGTCGAGGCCGATTTCACCGTCATCCCCGACATCGTCTCGTCGAACAGCAACAAGGGCGGCCTGAATGTCGGCGGCCTCGTCGGCGGCTTCCTGCCGGGCGGGTTCGGGGCGCTGGCCAGCGGCATCAGCATCAAGAAGCGTTCGGCGAACGTCGTGCTGAACGTCGTCAACAACAAGTCGTCCGAGGAATTCGTGGCCGAGGGGCAGTCGAAAAAGTCCGACCTCGGCTGGGGCGGCGGCGGCGGCCTGTTCTCGGGCGGCTTCCTCGGGGCGGGCGGCGCCACCGGCTACGACAGCACGGAAATCGGCCAGGTCGTCGCGCTCGCCTACCTCGACGCCTACACCAAGCTGGTGAACGAACTGGGCGGCATGCAGGCGGCGATCGGCGGCCAGCAGGCGGAACGCGCCGTCACCATGAAAAACGCCGGCCGGCTGTTCGCAGGCCCGGCCACCACCGCCAAGGTGCTGAAGCCGCTGGATGCCGGCGCAATGCTCTATCCGACCGGCAACAAGCAGAACGGCTTCTGGGAAGTCGAAGACGAAATGGGCGCAAAGGGCTGGGTCAGCGAAGTCGCCATCGCCATCGCCCGCTGATGCATTTCCGGCGGGGCGCCAGCGCGTCCCGCCGGCTGCCGGATCCTAGAAACTATAGACCAGCGTCACCCGCGAGGTGGTGTCCAGGCTGTTCAGGCCGGGCGGCGGCTCCTGTTCCCACGCAAGGTTATACGACAGTCGCGCCGACAACGGCCCGAACATCTTGGATGTCAGGGCGGCTGTGTTCGTCACGCTGCCGGCATTTTCCCAGAACACCGCAGTATCGTTGGTGAAGGTGGTGCTGCGCGACACCGCCCAGCGCAGCCGCGACGCGCCGCGCACGGCAACCGCATTTTCCACATGGTCGACAAGGCGCGTCTGCCGCACGGCCGGGCCCAGTTCCAGATCCCAGCTTACCGGCTCAGGGGCAAGCGCGCGCAAGCCAAAGCCCGCCGATTCGGCGAAGCGCCGCCGGATGCCGGCCTGCCGGTTGCGCTCATATTCAAATCGCGCCCAGCTATAGGCCCGGTCTGAAAAGCGATAATCGATCTGGTATCCGCCAAGGATGCGTTCCTGATCCGCACCGACGTCGCTGTCCACCAGATCGACGAGGATATTCGCCCGGTGCCGCCATTTCAGGCCCGGCCGTTCGAGGTTCAGGCCGATGGTCAGGCTGCGGGTGTTGCTGTTCCCCGTCGACAGTGCGGCGCCCGCCTGCCCCGAACCCTTCCAGTTGTCGAACATCGACGCTTCGGCAAGCCGCGCCTCGCGCTCGGCCTTGCGTGCCGCCGCGACAGACGCAACCACCCGGTCGATCTCGTCGGCGACGCCGTGATTGGTCTCCTTGGCGATCGCTACCACTGCGTCGATCTTTGCCTTGTCGCCGGTGCGCGCGGCCGCCTCGACCATGCGGCGGACGGATTCGGGAAGCTCGGGCGGGGCTGAATCAGGGCCTGAATCGGCGGCGGCGGCGGGTGCGGCAAGAAGTAGCAGCCCGGAAACAAGAAACATCGACATGGCAGGGCTTTTTCCTCGGAAATATGGGGATTTTGAGGCGTCGCCGACAGCAACGCCCAGTGCGCGACCAGTGCGCCATCAGGCAGGCCGGCATGGCACGACGCTTGACGGGCCTGCTTGTTGCAGGGATTTGATAGAGGTCAAAGCATTTCCGGGCCTTTGCCGTCCAGAGATGCTATAGCGGTTCCCGGCATTTGGCGGGCGGCATTGCGTCGCCCGGCAGAGGCCGGGTGTATCTATTCTGGGTCCCGGTCTTGGCCGGGGGAACGCATTCTGGACCGGGGCAAACTGTCATGACAGCCTTTTTCTCCGCCGGCGCCTATCTTCTGTTCGGCCTGTTCGCGATCTTCATGATCGCAACGGCGACGACGCAGGGATTTGCGATCCACGGCGTCATCATTCTGATCGCCTGCATTCTGGCGGCCGTCACCACGCTCGGGCGCCTGCGCACCGGCGAAAAGGGCGAGTGGATCATCCCCGACACCTCGAACGGCGGCTATCAGGACGACGTCATCAAGGCCGGCATCATCGCCACGGTCGTCTGGGGCGTCGTCGGGCTGCTGGTCGGCGTCATCGCCGCAGCGCAACTTGCCTGGCCGGTCCTCAACCTCGGCACGGAATATACCACGTTCGGCCGCATCCGTCCGGTGCATACGTCGGGTGTCATCTTTGCCTTCGGCGGCAACGCGCTGATCGCCACCTCGTTCTGGGTGGTGCAGCGCACCTGCCGGGCGCGGCTGTTCGCGCCGGGCCTCGCCTGGTTCGTGTTCTGGGGCTACCAGTTGTTCATCGTGCTCGCGGCCTCGGGCTATCTGCTGGGCATCACCCAGTCGCGCGAATATGCCGAGCCGGAATGGTATGTCGACCTGTGGCTGACGATCGTCTGGATCGCCTATTTCATCGTTTATGTCGGCACCATCGTAAAGCGCCGCGAGCCGCACATCTATGTCGCCAACTGGTTCTACCTGGCATTCATCATCACCGTCGCCATGCTGCACATCGTCAACAATCTGGCGGTGCCTGCGGGCCTTGGCGCGAAAAGCTATTCCGCCTTTTCCGGCGCGCAGGATGCGCTGACCCAGTGGTGGTATGGCCACAACGCCGTCGCCTTCTTCCTGACGGTGCCGTTCCTGGCGATGATGTATTACTTCGTCCCCAAGCAGGCGAACCGGCCGATCTATTCCTACCGGCTGTCGATCGTGCACTTCTGGTCGCTGATCTTCCTCTATATCTGGGCCGGCCCGCACCACCTGCACTTCACCGCCCTGCCCGACTGGGCGCAGACGCTTGGGATGGTATTCTCGGTGATGCTGTGGATGCCGAGCTGGGGCGGCATGATCAACGGCCTGATGACGCTGGACGGCGCATGGGACAAGATCCGCACCGACCCGATCATCCGCATGTTCGTCGGCGCCATGGCTTTCTACGGCATGGCCACCTTCGAAGGCCCGCTGCTCTCGATCAAGACGGTGAACGGTCTCAGCCACTACACCGACTGGACCATCGGCCACGTCCATGCCGGCGCGCTCGGCTGGAACGGCCTCATCACCTTCGCCTGCATCTATTATCTGGTGCCACGCCTGTTCGGAACCAGCCGCATGTATTCGCTGCGCATGATCAACTGGCACTTCTGGCTGGCGATGGCGGGGATCGTTCTCTACGCCTCGTCGATGTGGGTGGCCGGCATCATGCAGGGCCTGATGTGGCGCGAGTTCAACGCCGAAGGCTACCTCGTCTATGCGTTCGCCGAAGTGGTGGCGGCGATGCACCCCTACTACATCATCCGCACGCTGGGCGGTCTGCTGTTCCTCTCGGGGGCGCTGCTGATGGTCTATAACGTCTGGATGACGACGCGGGGCCGCCTGCGCGACGAAGCCCCTCTGGAGGCGGGGGAACCCTACAACCCGCATACCGACAGGCCACTGGAACCCGCTGGCGCGGCCGTCCAGAACCAGCCCGCCGAATAGGAGCGTTCAACCATGATCTTTGAAAATCACGGCAAGGTCGAACGCAACGTCACGATCCTTGCGATCCTGACCCTGATCGCGGTGATGATCGGCGGACTGGTGCAGATGGTGCCGATGTTCTTCCTCGACAACACCATCGAGAAGGTCGAGGGCATGCGCCCCTACACCCCGCTCGAACTGGTGGGGCGCAACATCTACATCCGCGAAGGCTGCTACGCCTGCCATTCGCAGATGATCCGCCCCTTCCGCGACGAGGCCGAGCGCTATGGCCACTACAGTCTGGCGGCCGAAAGCATGTACGACCACCCGTTCCAGTGGGGTTCGAAGCGCACCGGGCCGGATCTGGCGCGCGTCGGCGGCCGCTATTCCGATGAATGGCATGTGCAGCATCTGGCGGCGCCCACCAACGTGGTGCCGGAATCGGTGATGCCGCCCTATGCCTTCCTCAAGGACCGCGACATCGACCTTCGCAACATCGCGTCGCACCTGAAGGCCAACCGCCACGTCGGCGTCCCCTATTCCGACGCGCAGATCGAGAATGCGCTGGCCGATCTGCAGGCGCAGGCCGACCCGAACGGCGACCCGGGCGGGCTGGAAAGCCGCTACGCCAAGGTGCAGGTCCGCGACTTCGACGGCAACCCCGCGCGGCTGACCGAGATGGACGCGCTGGTCGCCTATCTGCAGATGCTGGGCACGCTGGTCGACTTCGACAGCTATGTCCCGGCCGAGAACCGGCGCTGAGGGGGCGGCATGGACTATACCCAATTGCGCCATATGGCCGATAGCTGGGGCCTCCTGTTCATGATGCTGGTGATGATCGGCGTCCTGGCCTGGGTGTTCCGCCCCGGCGCCAGCCAGGCCCACGAAGACGCACGGATGATTCCCTTCCGGGACGATGAGGCCCAGAAATGAGCAACAGCGAACAGCACGACCAAACCCCCAAGGGCGGGCCGGAAACCACCGGGCCGGGCACCACGGGGCACGAATGGGACGGCATTCAGGAACTGAACCACCCGCTGCCGCGCTGGTGGCTCTGGATCCTCTATGCGACGATCGCCTTCTCGGCGGTCTGGGTGGTTCTCTATCCGGCCTGGCCGATCCCCGGCGGCAACACCAGGGGCACGCTGGGCTATTCCAGCCGCGCCGAGGTAGAGCAGCAGATGGCCGCGCTCGACGCGCAACGCGGCGCCGCGCTGAAGGGCATCGAAACGATCCCGATCGAGAATCTCGGCAGTAATCCGCAACTGCTGCAGGCGGCGATCGAAGGCGGACGCTCGGCGTTCAAGGTGCATTGTGTGCAGTGCCATGGCTCCGGCGCAGCCGGTGGCGCCGGCTACCCCAACCTGAACGACGACGACTGGCTGTGGGGCGGCGATTACGCCACCATCTACCAGACCATCCAGCACGGCATCCGCCAGCCCGGCGACGACGACACCCGCCAGTCGATGATGCCGTCGTTCGGCAAGGACGGTCTGCTGAAGGAACCCGAGATCGCAGCGGTCACCGAATATGTGCTGGGGCTTTCCGGCCAGCAGCATGATGCAGCGCTTGCGGCAAAGGGTGCGCCACTGTTCGAACAGCAGTGCGTCGCCTGTCACGGCGCCGACGGCAAGGGCATGAAGGCGCTAGGCGCCCCCAACCTGACCGACGCGATCTGGCTCTATGGCGGCGACCGCGCGCAAATCCACGCCAGCATCTTCAACGCCCACGCCGGGGTGATGCCGGCTTGGAAGGGGCGCCTCTCGGACGCCACCATCCGTCAACTGACCGCCTATGTGCACAGCCTCGGCGGTGGGGAGTGATCTGAAATGGCAGGCAAAGCCCTGAATCCGAGGCCGGTTCCCCCGGCCCCGGGTGAAGGGAAACTCTACACGAGCCGGGTCAAGGTTCAGCCGAAGTCGGTCAAAGGCCCGTTCCGTCGCTTCAAATGGTTCATGCTGTGGTTCACGCTGGGCGTCTACTATGTCACGCCCTGGATCCGCTGGGATCGCGGCCCCTTCTCGCCCGATCAGGCGGTGCTCGTCGATCTGGCCGGGCGGCGCTTCTATTTCGGGCCGATCGAAATCTGGCCGCAGGAATTCTATTATGTCGCCGGGCTGCTGATCATGGCGGGCCTCGGCCTGTTCCTCGTCACCACTTCGGTCGGCCGTGCGTGGTGCGGCTATGCCTGCCCGCAGACCGTCTGGACCGACCTCTACATGACGGTCGAGCGCTGGATCGAAGGCGACCGTAACGCCCGCATGCGCCTCGATGCCGCCCCCATGGGCGCGGGTAAATTCACCAAACGCGCGTCAAAGCATCTGGTCTGGCTGCTGATCGCCATCCTGACCGGCGGCGCCTGGGTATTCTATTTCGCCGACGCGCCGACGCTGCTGCGCGAACTGCTGAACGGCACCGCGCCGATCGCCGCATACGGTGCGATCGCGCTCCTCACCTTCACCACCTACTGGCTGGCTGGCCACATGCGCGAGCAGGTCTGCACCTACATGTGCCCCTGGCCCCGCATCCAGACGGCGATGCTCGACGAAGACAGCTTCATCGTCACCTACAAGGCGTGGCGCGGCGAACCGCGCGGCAGCGCCAAGGCGAAGCTCGCCCAGCCCGATGCCATCGGCGACTGCGTGGACTGCATGGCCTGCGTCAACGTCTGCCCGACGGGGATCGACATCCGCAACGGGCCGCAACTGGAATGCATCACCTGCGCCCTTTGCATCGACGCCTGCAACGACGTGATGGACAGGCTCGACCGCCCGAGAGACCTGATCGGCTACACCACGCTGAAGCGCGACGTCGCCGAATCGAAGGGCGAAAAGCTGCCGCCGATCTGGCGCGTGCTGCTGCGGCCACGGGTGCTTTTGTATTTTGCGGTCTGGTCGGCGATCGGACTTGGCATGCTGATCGTGCTGGTCGGCCGTTCCCGCATGGACATTTCCGCCCTGCAGGAACGCAACCCGGTCTATGTCCAGCTTTCGGATGGCGCGATCCGCAACAGCTACACGGTCAAGCTTCTCAACATGGAAGGCCGCCCGCGCGAATTCGACGTGACGGTCGGCGGGCTGGCGGGTGCCATGCTGTCCGATCCTGTCGCGGGTGGCGAACCCGTCAGCAGCCTGCGGCTCAAGGTCCGCGCCGATGGCGTAGACAGCTACCGGCTGCAGGTGCGGGTGCCCGCATCCTCGATCAAGTCCGAACAGTCCGATATCATGTTCCACGCCCGCGCAACCGATGGCGGTGGCGATGTCGGCGAAACCGTGCGCTTCACCGCGCCCGCGCGCTGAGGAGAAACCCGTGGCAAGCACACCTTTTACCGGCCGGCGCGCGTTCCTCGTCATCGGCGGCGGCTTTGCCATCGTGATTGCCGTCAACATGACGATGGCCTATTTCGCCGCGCGCTCGAATCCCGGCCTCGTCGTCGCGAACAGCTATGTCGCCGGCCAGCAGTTCAACGAAATGCTGGCCGAGGGCCGGGCGCAAAAGCAGCTTGGCTGGACGGTGGCCACCAGCAACCAGGGCGGAATGCTGGTGGTTTCCGCGCTCAATTCGCTGGGCAAGCCGATCGACGGCCTGTCGGGCGCGGTCACCATCAGCCACACGCTCGGCGCGGAACCGGCGCAGACCCTGCCGCTCGCCCCTGATGGGCAGGGCCGCTATGTTGCGGGCCAACTTCCGGCCGGGCAGTGGATCGTCGAGACGCGCATCGCCCTCGGCGGCCAGCACTTCTACCAGAAAACCCGGCTTTCAGGCGGCTGACGATGGCGACGATCGCCCCGGCGCGCGCCACGGCAGCGCAACCAAGGACGACCCCAGCTGCAGGCGGCGCCGATCTCGACCTGTTTGTCAGCGAAACCGATGCCGGCCGGCGCCAGCTCAACCTGCATGTGCCGGGCGTGCATTGTGCGGGCTGCATCCGCAAGATCGAAGGCGCGCTCTGGGCATTGCCCGGTGTCAGCCACGCGCGGGTGAATTTCACCACCAGGCGTCTTGCCGCCGAATGGGATCCGGCGCTGCAATCCGCATCCGCAATCGTCGCCGCAGTCGAGGGCGCGGGCTTCGAAGCGCGCCCCTATGCAGCATCCGATGCGGCGGCCGGCGCGCCGGATCCGGCATCGCGGCGGCTGCTGAAATCGATGGCGGTCGCCGGTTTTGCAGCGATGAACATCATGCTGCTGTCAGTTTCGGTCTGGTCGGGGGCGGATGGCGCGACGCGCAACCTCTTTCACCTGATTTCGGCCTGCATCGCGCTTCCGGCGGTCGCCTATGCCGGGCAGCCCTTCTTCGCGTCTGCCTGGGGCGCGCTGAAACAGAAACGCACCAACATGGACGTGCCGATTTCGATCGGTGTCATTCTGGCAACGCTGATCAGCCTGTTCGAGACGTTCACCGGCGGCCGCCATGCCTATTTCGATGCAGCGACCATGCTGCTGTTCTTCCTGCTGGTCGGCCGCTACCTCGACAGCCTGATGCGCGACCGCGCCCGTGCGGGCGTTGCCACCCTGCTGAAGCAGTCGGCACGCGGTGCGCTGGTGCGGGCGCCGGACGGCAGCACCGAATACCGGCCGATCGAGGCGGTCGCCCCCGGCATGACGGTGCTGGTTGCGGCAGGTGAACGGATTCCCGTGGACGGCATCGTGACCGAGGGGCGCTCGGCGATCGACCGCAGCCTCGTCACCGGCGAAAGCCTGCCCGAAGCTGTCGGGCCGGGCGGCGAAGTGCTGGCGGGCACGCTCAATCAGGATGCGCCGATCGTGCTGAAGGCCAGCCGGGTCGGCGAACAAAGTTTCCTGTCGCAGGTGGTGCGGCTGATGGAGGCGGCGGAACAGGGGCGCGCGCGCTACACCAGGATCGCCGACCGCGCCGCAAGCCTCTATGCGCCGGTCGTCCACCTGACGGCGCTGGTCGCGGCGATCGGCTGGATGTGGGCCGGCGCCGGCTGGCATGAATCACTGCTGATTGCAGTCGCCGTCCTCATCATCACCTGCCCTTGCGCGCTGGGGCTTGCCGTGCCGGCGGTGCAGGTGCGCGCGTCCGGCGTGCTGATGCGGCGCGGCCTGCTGGTGAAGGACGGCAGTGCGCTTGAACGGCTGGCAACCGTCGATACCGTCGTCCTCGACAAGACCGGTACGCTGACGCTCGGCCGCCCGGTGCCCGCCGACCAGATGCCGCTCGATGGCCCTGATCTGGCACTTGCCGCCGGGCTGGCGGCAAAAAGCCACCATCCGCTGTCGCGGGCGCTGCTTGCAGCGGCGCGCACCGCCGGATGCACGCCCGCCGCAATCGCCGACGTCAGCGAAGTGCCGGGCCTCGGCCTTCAGGCGGAAGTGGCGGGCGAAACGCTCAGGCTCGGCCAGCCGGAATGGGTGGGGGCAACCGGCCATGGTGCCGCCGACCAGTTGGAACTCGCCTTCCGCCGTGGCGATCGGCCCGCACGGCGCATCGCCTTCACCGACCCGCTGCGCCCCGACGCCCGCGCCGCAATCCTGCGTCTGCGTGCGGCAGGTCTCGATGTGCGCATCCTCTCGGGCGACCGCACCGAAGCAGTCGCAGCGGCCGCACATGCGCTGGGCGTCGATCAATGGGCCGCGCGGCAGACGCCGCAGTCCAAGCTGGAAGCAATCCACGCGCTTGCCGCCGAAGGCTGCCGCGTGCTCGTCGTCGGCGACGGGCTGAACGACGCGCCGATGCTGGCGGCGGGCCATGCGTCGATCGCGCCATCGACCGCCTCCGACGCCGGACAGACCGCAGCCGACATCCTGTTCCTGTCCGACAGCCTGAACGCGGTTCCGCAGGCGCTCGAAACCGCGCGCCGGGCCGATCGGCAGGTCAAACAGAACTTCGTGCTGGCGATCCTCTACAACATCCTTGCCGTGCCGATCGCGGTTGCCGGGCTGGTCACGCCGCTGATCGCTGCAATCGCCATGTCGGCCTCGTCGATCCTGGTCGTCGGCAACGCGCTGCGCCTGAAGGCGCCCGACTGAGGGCGGCGCATGAATATCCTGTTCGTCCTGCTGCCGATTGCACTGCTGTTCGGGCTGGCCGGTCTGGTCGCGTTCCTGTGGTCGGTGCGCAATGGCCAGTACGACGACCTCGACGGCGCCGCCCACCGCATTCTGAACGACGACGACCCGCCAGACGCCTGAGGCGTCAGGCCGAACCGTCGCCCTTGGCCACCAGCACCCTTGGCGCATCGCCGCCGCGCAGCGCCTGCCCGCGCCCCGAAAGGCTTGGATTGGTCATGAAATAGCGATGCAGATTGAAGCTCGGCTTGCCGGGCGTCAGTCGCCGGTAGCTGCCATCGGCGCGCATCGCCCAGCTTTGTTCGTCGTCCTTCAGGTTCGCGACCATCACCTGATCCAGCACCTGTGCATGGACGGTCGGGTTGACGAGCGGCACCAGCAGTTCGACCCGGCGGTCGAAGTTGCGCGGCATCCAGTCGGCCGAGGTGATATACACCCTCGCCTCGCGCGAGGGCAGCGGGTGGCCGTTGCCGAACGCTATGATGCGGCTGTGTTCCAGAAAGCGCCCAATCACCGACCGCACACGGATATTGTCGGAAAGGCCGGGCACGCCGGGGCGCAGGCAGCAGATGCCGCGCACGATCAGATCGATGCTCACACCGGCCGCCGACGCCTCGTACAGCTTCTCGATGATCGCCGGATCGACGAGCGAGTTCATCTTCGCCCACAGCCCGGCAGGGCGTCCGGCGCGGGCATGGGCAATTTCGGCGTCGATCCCCGCCATCAGCGTCGAGCGCAGATCGAGCGGGCTCATGGCAAGATGCTTCAGATGCTGCGGCTCGACATAGCCGGTGATGTAGTTGAACACCTGCGCCACATCGCGGGCGATTTCCGGGTCGGCAGTGAAGTAGCTCAGGTCGGTGTAGATGCGCGCCGTCACCGGATGGTAGTTGCCGGTGCCAAGATGCAGGTAGGTCTTCAGCTCGGCTCCTTCGCGCCGCACCACCATCGACACCTTGGCGTGGGTCTTCCAGTCGACGAAGCCATAGACGACCTGCACGCCGGCCCGCTCCAGCGCGGCGGCCCATGTCATGTTCTGCTCTTCGTCGAAGCGCGCCTTCAGCTCGACGATCGCCGTCACCGATTTGCCTGCCTCGGCGGCGTCGATCAAGGCGCGCACGATCGGGCTGTTCTTGCCGGTGCGATAGAGCGTCTGCTTGATCGCGACGACATCGGGGTCAGCCGCCGCCTGCCGCAGGAACGCCCGCACCACGTCGAAGCTTTCATAGGGATGGTGGACGACGATATCCTTGGCGCGGATGGCGGCGAAACAGTCGCCGCCATGCTCGCGGATGCGTTCCGGAAAGCGCGGGGTGTAAGGCTCGAACTTCAGGTCGGGGCGATCTTCGTCCACCAGCCGGGCCAGATCGGCGATGCCCAGAATCCCCTCCACTTCGGCAACGTCGCGCGGTTCGACACCGAAGTTGCGGCGCACGATCGCCTTCAGCGCCGCCGGCGTGCGCTCCTCGATTTTCAGGCGGATCACCTGCCCGCGCCGCCGCCGCTTGATCGCAGTCTGGTAAAAGCGCACCAGATCTTCGGCTTCTTCCTCGATTTCGATGTCGCTGTCGCGGATGATCCGGAAGGCGCCCTGCCCCAGCAGCGTATAGCCGGGGAAGATCAGTGCAAAATAATGCCGCAGCACATTTTCCAGCGCCACGAAGCGCGCGTCGGCGCCGGGCAGCCGGATGAAGCGCGGCAGCATCGGCGGCAGCACCAGAAGCGCCATCATCTTCTCGCGGTCGCTGGCCCGCTGCATTTCAAAGACCAGCGAAAAGCCCTTGTTGGGAATGAACGGGAACGGATGCGCCGGGTCGATCGCCTGCGGCGTCAGCACCGGGAAGATCTGGCCCAGAAAATGCGCTTCCAGCCATTCGGCGTCGGCGGGTGTCAGGTCGTCCTGCCCCAGAATGGCAAAGCCCGCCGCCGCCAGCGCATCGCGCAAGGTGGCGAATGTCTGCTGCTGGGCGCGCATCAGTTCGCCCGCAGCATCGGCGATCTGCACCAGTTGCTGCGCCGGGGTCAGCCCGTCGGGCGAAGGGGTTTCGATGCCTTCATCGACCTGCCCGCGCAGGCCTGCCACCCGCACCATCATGAACTCATCAAGATTGTTCCCCGAGATCGACAGGAACCTGAGCCGTTCGAGCAGGGGGTGGGCGGAGTTCATCGCCTCCTCCAGCACGCGGCTGTTGAACGCCAGCCAGGAGAGTTCCCGGTTCAGATAGCGTTCCGGGCCAAGCACGGGCGCCGGCTCGACCGGCTGGATGGGAACGGTGCGCACAACACTAGCCATTTGTTCTGGATAGCAGGGCTTTCCTGCCTTGTCGTGAACGATGATTTCAGGAACCATGCACGGATGCAGCGCGCAGCAGACGACAGGCCCTTCCGCCTTTGCGGCAGCCTCGATGGCCGGTCGCCGCTGTTGCTTGCGTCACCGCACAGCGGCCGTCGGTTCCCGGCCGATTTCCTTGCCGCCAGCAGGTTGCCGGTACCGACGCTCAGGCGGCTCGAAGATGCGCATGTCGGCCTGCTGCTGCATGGGTGCGGCCTGGCGGGCGTGCCGCTGATCGAGGCAACGCACGCCCGCGCAGTGATCGACTTGAACCGCGCCGAGACCGACCACGATCCGGCCATGATCGAGGGGAAACTGACGCCAGCGCCCGTCCCCTCGGATCGGGTGCGGCAGGGCTATGGGCTGTTTCCGCGCATCGCCGGCGGCGGCCTTGCGATCCATCAGCGCCGCATCCCGGCGGCCGTTGCGCAGGCACGGATCGCAGCACTGCACAGGCCATGGCATCAGGCGATCGCCGGTGCGCTGCAAAGCGCGCAGCGCCGCCACGGCTTTGCGGTCCTGCTCGACATGCATTCGATGCCGCCGGTCGCGGGCGCTCTACCGCCGCATGTAGTGCTGGGCGACCGGCACGGTTGCAGCGCGGCGGTCTCGCTCGTCGACTGGCTGGAGCAGGCATTCCGCCAGCGCGGCTTTCGCGTCGCGCGGAACGCGCCCTATGCCGGCGGCCACACAACGGAACACCACGCCGCACCCGCCGAGGGCCGCCACGTCGTCCAGATCGAGTTCGCCCGCGACCTCTATATGGATGCGCGAACGCTTGCCCCGCACCAGGGTTTTGCGCCGCTGGCCCGCAGCATCACCGCCGTTATTTCCGAACTGCTGGCGGCGATGCCGGCGATGAACCTCGGCGCCACACAGGCGCTTGCAGCCGAATAGCGGTTTCAGCCGTTCAGCCTGAGCGGCAACGCCTTCATCGCCATCACAAAGTTCGAGCGCACATAGCGCGGTTCCGCCAGCACCCTGAAGCGCGGATAGCGACCGATCAGCGCCTCCAGCATGATCCGCATCTGCACGATCGCCAGCCGCACCCCCAGGCAGTGGTGCAGACCATAGCCGAACGTCAGGTGGCGGTTGGCGTTGGCGCGGTCCACCTGCAACCGGTGCGGGTTTTCGAACATGGCGGGGTCGCGGTTGCCCGCACCATACAGCATCGCAACCACCTCGCCCGCCCGGACCATTGTGCCGCCCACTTCCACGTCGGTCGTCGCCGTTCGGGCCATCTGCACCACCGGGCTGAACCAGCGCAGCAGTTCATGCACTGCGCCAACGATCAGCCCCGGATCGGCGGCAAGCTTTGCCTGCTCGTCGGGATGGCGCGACAATGCCCAGAGCGCACCGCTCAGGGAACTGCGCGCCGTCTCGTTGCCGGCAGCGATCATGTTGGAAAAGAAGCTTTTCTGCTCGGTCTCGTCCAGTGGCCGGCCATCCACTTCGCCGTGCGCGATCAGTGTCAGCAAATCCTCCTGCGGCTCCTGCCTCCGGCGTGAAAGCAGGTGCAGCCCATAGTCGAAGATCGCCAGATAGCGTTCGTTCGCCACCTCCCGCGACGGCGCATAATCGGGGTCGTCGGCGCCGAATACTGCATTGGTGAACTCGAACACCCGCCACTCATCCTCGGGCGGAATGCCCATGATGGCGCAGATGGTCTTGATCGGCACCGCCGCCCCCACTTCGGTGACGAACTCCACTTCGTCGCGGCCGTCGAGGTCTTGCAGCATCTGGTCGACCGATGCGCGGATGCGCGGCTCGACGCGGGAGATGGCGGCCGGCAGGAACGCCTTCGCCACGATCGAGCGAAAACGGTCATGCTCGGGGTTGTCCATCGACAACATGAAGCGGCCCAGTGTGCGGGCGATCTCGGGGTCCATCGACGCGCGATTGTCGGTGCGCACCGTGAAACCCCTGGTCGAGGTGAAGTTGCGCGCATCGAGCGATACCGCGCGGATATCGTCGTATCTGGTCAGCACATGGAACGGCGCCTGCAACGCCGAACCGGGATGACGCCAGACCGGCGCCTCTGCCCGCAGCGCATCATAGACGGCGTGCGGCTGGCCATCGGCAAAAGTGTCGGGGTTCAGCAGATCGAGCGCAACACCAGCCGCTTCCGACCGGAGGGCAGCCATCAGATCACGCCCGCCGCGCAGAGCGCCGCCAGTTCCTCGTCGCCCATGCCAAGCCTGCCCTTGTAGATTTCGTCGTTGTCGACGCCGGGCACCGCTGGCGCCAGACGCCTGACCGACGACGGCGTTTCCGACAGTTTCGGAAAGCTGTTCTGCATGTGGATCCGGCCGTGCTGCGGATGGTCGAGGCTGACCAGCGCCTCGCGCGCGGCGAAGTGCGGGTCGGCCAGCATGTCGGGGGCGTGAAAGATGCGCCCGGCAGGCACGCTGTGATCGATCATCAGCGCCTCCAGTGCATCCACACTCAGCGTCCGCGTCCATGCCGCGATGCGGTCGTCCAGCTCTGCCTGGTGCTGACCGCGGGCGATGTGGGTGGCATAGCGCGGGTCGGCGGCAAGTTCCGGCTGCCCCATCGCCTGCGCCAGCCGTGCGAAGATCGCATCGCCGTTGGCGCCGATCATATATTCGCCGTCGGAACAGGGATAGACGTTCGACGGCGCGATTCCCGGCAGGATCGACCCAGATCGCTGCCTGACGATCCCCATCACGTCATACTCGACGACGAGGCTTTCCATCACCTGCAACACCGATTCATAAAGCGCCGCATCGACCACCTGCCCGCGCCCTGTCTGCTGGCGCGCGTTCAGAGCCGCCAACGCGCCCATGCAGCCATAGGTCGCGGCCAGCGTGTCGCCGATCGAAACCCCCATGCGCGACGGCGGACGGTCCGGCTCGCCGACGATCGCCCGCCAGCCGCCCATCGCCTCGCCGATCCCGCCGAAACCGGCGCGCGCGGCATAAGGCCCGGTCTGGCCATAGCCCGAAATCCGCACGATGATGAGGCGCGGGTTCAGCGCGTGCAGGGCAACGGGATCGAGACCCCATTTCTCCATCGTGCCGGGCTTGAAATTCTCGATCATGATGTCGGCGTCGGCCAGCAGTCGCCGGGCCAGCGCCTGCCCTTGCGCCACGCGCAGGTTGGCGGTGACCGATCGCTTGTTGCGGCCGATCACCTCCCACCAGACCTTGTGGTCGCCATTGCCCCACTGCCGCATCGGATCGCCGGCGCCGGGCGGCTCGATCTTCACGATGTCGGCGCCCATGTCGCCCAGCAGTTGCCCGCAGAACGGCCCTGCGATCAGTTGGCCAAGTTCCACTACGCGGATCCCCGCAAGCGCGCCCGCTGCCATGTTCAGCCCTTCCCTGCCGTTTTTGCTGCAACGCCTGCCTGCCAGTTGCGAAACGCAGCATAGCCGGGCTGGTCGATGCGAAGCTTCTCGATCGAGGTGCGCACCAGATGCCCGACCAGCGCCGCCGCATCGGTGGGCGGGCGGCCGTCGCGGATCGCCTGCGCCAGATGCGCATTCAGCGCATCGCGGTCGCCTTGCTGTTGCAGCAGCGCGCGCAGTCTTGCTGCTTCGGCGGCTGCGCTTTCCGGGCCTTGCTCCAGTTCGCGCTGGGCGATCCCCAGTGCGTTTGCTGCAACCTTCTGGTGAAAGCCCGGCTGAACACCGTCGTCCAGCGCGCGGCGCACTTCCGCCAGGATCAGCAGGGCCGTTGGATCATCCGACATTCCACGCCTCATGGTCCGGCGCCAGCAGGCGCATCAGGTCGAATTCGGTTTCGCTGGCGCGCCGCGCGATCACTGCGCCTTCGACGCTGCGATGCCCGGCGACGAACGCCTTGCCCGCGCCCGCACACATCACGCCCCAGTTCATGGTCTGGAACACCTCCCATGCATGGAGGTCGGCCATCTCGATTCCGGCGCCGCCTCCTGCGCGATAGCCATCCAGCAGTTCCTCGCGGGTGCCGAAGCCGCCGGCGGGCAGGTCGGGCCGCTGAAACCGCCAGCTATTCACGCAAAGCCACGCCAGATCGGCCGCCGGTGCGCCGATGTGCGCCAGTTCCCAGTCCAGCACCGCGCGCAGCCCTTCCGGCCCCACCACCAGATTGCCGTTGCGGAAATCCCCATGCAGCAGCACCAGCGGCCCATTGCACGGCAGGTGCCGTTTCAGCCATTGCAGCGCATATTCAAAGACCGGCCGGTCGTCGGCGTTCGCCCGGTGCCGCGCCTCCATTGCATGAAGCGCCTGCTCTGGTGGCAGTTCGGCAAGTTGCAGATGGCCATGGTTGGATGCCGCGTGCAGCTTTGCCAGCACTTCGCCGCACCGGCGGGCAAGGCCTTGGCGTGCGCTTTCCAGTTCGGGCTGCTTCAGCACGCGCACGCCAACCGTTTCGCCATCGATGTGGCGCATCACATAGCCGTCGCCCGCTGCCGATCCTTCCGGCAGCTCGAACAGCACCTCGGGCACTGGCACGCCCGCGGCTTCCGCCACCCGGATCACCGCCGCTTCGGCGGTAACGCTTGCCATGCCGTGGCTGGAAAACCGCTGGTCCAGCGGCTGTCGGCGCAGCACCGCCCGCAACGTCCCGCCATCTTCCAGCGCCAGCTCGAACGCCCAGCTTTCCTTGCTGGCCCCGCCCGACAGCCGTTTCAGCGAAACGACGTCCGCCGCCCGAATACCCGCTGCACGCGCCGCCGCAACCAGCGCCTGCCGCAGTTCGCCGTTCGTCGCGTCGGTTGCCGTCATCCCTGCCTCGCGATCCAGTCTCTCACCAGATTGGCCGCCTGCACGACAAGTTGCGGCTGGCCGAAATAATAGTGGTTGGCGCCCTCGATCACATGATGCTCGGTCGGGCAGCGGCTGGCGGCCCGCATCAGCCGCGCTGCGTGGCTTGGTGTGCAGGCATCGTCGGCGCTGTTCTCGATCACCAGCATCGGCGCCTGGATGCGGGCGGCGCACTTCAGCCCGTCGGCATTGGAATCGTCATAGCTCCACTGCGACAGCCAGCTCCGAAGCGTGGTGAAGCGCGCCAGCCCTACAGGTCCGTCGTTCACCACCTTCGGGTCGCCAAGCATGCACCAGTTCGGCTTGCGGTCGCTTGGTTCCAGCGCCGCATCCAGAAAGCGCGGATCGGCCATGGTGCCCTGCACGGTGAAGCAACGCTCGTGGTTTTCCAATCCGGCCTTCTTCAGCGCCGCCAGTTCTTCTTTCACCCAGGCGGTGATGCGGCGGTTGCGGGCGATCTGCGCAGCGCGATATTCGGCCACGAAGTCGGCGGAATAGGGCGGCTTCGGGCCATCTTCGGCGTAGAGGTTCAGACGCGGGTCGCGGTCGAACGGGCGGCTTTCATCGGTGATCGACGGGTCCAGCCATTCGGTCAGCGTCAGGTTGCGCGACAGGTGCGCCGCCAGCAGCAGCACACCGTCGGCGGGGATGAACTTCGCCGCCGTCAGGTCATACGGGTCGCCGGCGGGCGTGTGGGTCACGCGGGGGTCCTGCGCTTCGGCCTGATAGAACAGCGACTGCGCGCCACCCCCCGACCAGCCGCCCAGATAGACCCGCCGATAGCCCAGCCGTTCGCGCGCGTCGCGGATGCAGGCGGCCAGATCCATCACCGCGCGTTCCATGATCAGCGCGGTTTCATTGCCGCGATAGCGGGTGTTGCAATAGATCGTGTGCACGCCCTGCTTTGCCAGCGTTGAAACCAGCGGCAGCCACGCCCCGCCGCCGATCGGGTGCGAAAACACCACCACGCTGTCCGACGGGGTATCGGGCTTCAGATGGTGCGCCTCGATCGCCACTTTGCCGATCTGGCCGCCATAGGTGTCCTTGAAGGCGCTTACTTCGTCGAACACCACCAGATAGGGAATGCGTTCATAGGTCGTCGCCAAGCTTCGTCTCCCCCGGCTGGTCTCAGGCGCTCTGCCGTCCGCGCTTTGCAATCGCCGCTTCACCGAACTTCGCCACCTTCTCGGCCCGCGTCCGCGCGCTCCACTCGGCTAAACGCTGCGGCAGGGCCGCGCGCTCCTCGGCGAAGATGCGGTCGTGGTCAGGCGTGCGGATCGTCAGCTCCACCTGAATGCCATTCGGATCATACATGTAAACCGACCGCACCATGCCATGCTCGATCGGGCCGAAACAGCTTATGCCGTGCTGCTGGATGCGTTCCTGCATTGCCAGCATGTCGGCCTCCGAATCGACTTCAAAAGCGAGGTGCATGTCGAAGCCATGCTTGTTGGCAAACCAGTCCGGGTCGGCGGAACCCGGCGCATCGAAGAACGCAACATAATCACCGTTCTTCATGCGGAAGAAGATGTGCATATAGGGGTGCGCCTTGCCGGATCCCGGTTCGTCCTCGATCACCAGCCCGGCGTCGGCCACCAGCCCCAGCACATCGGAATAGAACCACAGGGTCTGCTCGGCATCGCGGCAGCGATAGGCTGCGTGATGCACGCCACGGATCGGCCGGGGCATCGAAACATCGGTCATGCGCACTCTCCCTCGGCGCTTCGGTCGGGCGCAGCCGTTCCCGCAGCGGGCCATCGTCCGAAGCAACTGCGACGACTATATGGCCGCTTGCCGGAATGTAAAGCTGCTTGACATAAATGGCAGGGTACCGGGGCTGGACCGCGCCCATCGTCCGGGGCAGGGTGCCAAGTCTGAAAGGTGGGCAAGCCATGCAACAGCAACCGCTGCTGATCGAACGGGTGGATGATGTCGAATGGGTGACGTTGAACCGCCCGGCAAGGCTGAACGCGCTCGACGACGACCTGACTGCAGCGCTTCGCGACTATTTCGAGGGTCTCTACCGCCGGCCCCGCTGCCGCGCCGTCGTGCTGCGCGGGGCAGGGCGGGCGTTCTGCGCCGGGCTTGACCTTGCAAGCGGCCTTGCCGCCCGCTTCGCCGACGGCAACCTGGCCGACATGCTGGACGTGCAGCGCGACATCCGCGACATCATGCTGGCGATGCGGCGCTGCCCGCAGCCGATCATCGCCCTGCTGCACGGCGCGGCGGCGGGCGGCGGCTTCGTGCTGGCGCTGGCCGCCGACATCCGCATCGCCACCCCCGATACACGCATGAACGCCGCATTCATCAAGGTGGGGCTGGGCGGCTGCGATGTCGGCGCCAGCTATCTGCTGCCGCGCCTCGTCGGCGCGTCGGCTGCGGCGTCGATCCTGTTCACCGGGCGCGACCTGACGGCTGCGCGCGCCTATCAACTGGGCTTGCTTGCCGAAGTGGTGCCGGCCGACCAGCTTTCGGCCATGGCCGGCGAATATCTCGCTTCGATGCTGGCGACGGCGCCGCTGGCGTTGCGCCTCACCAAGCAGTGCTTCAACCACAGCCTCGACGCGCCAAGCTTCGAAGCCGCACTGGCGATGGAGGACCGCAACCAGGTGCTGCTGGGCCGCGAACCGGCGTTTCGCGAAGGGCGGCAGGCGTTTCTGGAAAAGCGCAAGCCGCGCTTCGATCAGCCCTGAGGGCCGGCGGCGCCCGCAATCGATCCCGGCAAAGACACCGTCACCGGCTCGCCCCACGGCAGGCGAAACGCGCTGCGCAGCGCGTCGATCTGCTGCTGGCCGATCCGGAACGCCAGCGCCTCGGTCAGTTGCTCGACCACTGCGCGCGCCTGCGCCCGCATGGCGTTGCCCTCGGCCGTTACATGCACGGTCTTTACCCGCCCGTCGGTCGGGTCAGGGCGCAGTTCGAACAGTCCGCGCTCAACCAGCGCGGCGATCGCCTGATGCACCGCCTGCCGGGTGAGGCGCAGGCTGCGGGCGATATCGGAAGGGCGCACGACGTTGCGCTGCACATGCGCCATGATCATCGATTCGGTGCGGGTCAGCGGCTTGATTCCGGCGGCGCGCAGGCTTTGCTGCAACCCTTCGTCGAACCAGTCGAACCCCTCCAGCAGCAGAATGAACAGATAATCGGATTCATGCACTGGAAACGCCCTTTTTTCGCCGGTGACGGAGCCGGACCACCCTTCTATAGACCGTCAGCAAGATTGACGAACCTGTCAGATCGCCGCACCCGGCGGCAGAAAAGGAACAGCATGCACGTCCTCCATATTTCCGCCAGCCCCAAGCGCGAGCATTCCTCCTCTGGCCGGATCGCCCGTGCATTTCTACACGAGTATGCGCAACGCAACCCCGACCACGAAATCCGCGAGCTGAACGTGTTCGAGGATCCGGCGCCCGCGTTCGGGCACGATGCGGCGATCGCCAAGTTCGCACCCTTGTTCGGCGAAGCGCGCACCGAAGCCGGGGAAAAGGCATGGGCCGATGTGCAGGCGATCGTCGCCGACTTCGATCGCGCCGACAAGGTGCTGCTGTCCTGCCCGATGTGGAACTATTCAATCCCGTGGGCGCTGAAGGCATATCTCGACAATCTGATGCAGCCGCGCCTCACCTTCGGCTACGACCCGAAAACCATGCAGCATGTCGGCCTGCTCAGGAACCGGCCGTTGCAGATGATCCTCACACGCTCGTCGGTTGCACCGGGGCATTTCGGCGACTTCCAGTTGCCCTATCTGCGCTTCTTCTTCGACATGATCGGCATCCGCGACATGCGGGTCCTGCTCGCGCACCAGACGACGCGGCCCGATGCCGCCGCGCGCGAAGCCTATATCGGCGGGTTCGAGGCCGAAGCCCGCGAAGCTGCCGCGCGTTTCTGAAGCCGCCGTGCGTCAGCCATCGCGCAGTTCGCGCTTCAGCACCTTCCCGGCCGCCGAACGCGGCAGCGGTTGTTCGCGAAAGGCAAAGCTGCGCGGCACCTTGTACCCGGCGATCCGCGCCCGGCAGAAGCCCGCAAGCTCAGCCTCGGCCGGCCGCGGTGCGCCTTCCGCCAGCACCACCACCGCATGCACCCGTTCGCCCCATTCCGGGTCGGGCAGGCCGATCACCGCACATTCCAGAACCGCCGGATGGAACGCCAGCGCATTCTCCACCTCGATCGAATAGACATTTTCCGCGCCGGTAATGATCATGTCCTTCAACCGGTCGGTGATAAAGACATAGCCTTGGGCGTTCATCCAGCCGGCGTCGCCGGTGTGCACCCAGCCATCGCGCAGCACGGCCGCAGTTTCTTCGGGGCGGCCCAGATACCCCAGCATCACCGCGTCCCCTCGCGCGACGATTTCGCCAACCACGCCCGCTTCGCATTCGCGACCGTCCTCGTCCAGAATGCGGATGTCGTTTCCCACACAAGTCCGCCCGCACGAGCGCAGCAACAGCGGGTCGGCGCCCGGCCGATGGTCCTCGGCCGTCAGGCAGGTGATCGCTGGAAACTCGGTCTGGCCATAGCCCTGCAGAAAGCCGACGCCGGGCAGCGCCAGCCGCGCCCGTTCCAGCGCCGCCTCGGTGATCGGCGAGCCGCCATAGCCCAGATAGCGCAAGTCCGGCAGCCGGTGGCCGCCGCGCTCGGCTTCGCGGGTCAGCCGCTCGATCATCACCGGCACGGTGAAGCTGTGGGTGGTGCCGGTGCGTTGGAACTCGGAAAGCATGGTCGCGGCATCGAACGAGGCGCGAAACACATGCGTTCCCG
>NZ_DBNHFX010000066.1:0-4698 GCF_057137845.1 Sandaracinobacteroides sp.
CCGACGTGGTGATTACCCGTGAACCGGGTGGCACGCCGGGCGCCGAGGAAATCCGCGCACTGTTCGTTTCGGGGGCGACCGGCCGCTGGACGGTTGAATCGGATGTGCTGCTGGTAACGGCGGCGCGCGCCGACCATGTGGCGCGGCTGATCCGGCCGGCGCTCGATGCCGGAAAAACCGTGCTGTGCGACCGGTTCGTGCATTCGACACTTGCCTATCAGGGATATGGGCGCGGGGTTCCGCACGATACACTGCTGGCGCTGCACCGTTTCGCCACGGGCGACCTCTGGCCCGATCTGGTGCTGTGGCTGGACGCGCCCGTGGAACTGGGGCTGGCGCGATCGACGAAGCGCGCCGCCGCGCAGGACGGCAGCCAGCCGCCGGAACAGCGCTTCGAGCAACTGTCGCTGGAATATCATCAGCGCGTACGGGATGGTTTTGCCGCGCTCGCCATGGCAGATCCGCGCATCGTCCGCATCGATGCAACACTTGGTATCGACGAGGTGACGGCAGCCGTTACCGAAGCGGCTGCCGGGATGACGCTTCCCGCGCGCTGAGAAGTTCTTCGGAAAGTCCGGCGTCGGTTCCACAGAACCTGTCCCAGAAGCGGAAATAGAGGCCGTAGTTGCTGGCGTAGCGTTCGTGATGAACCTGGTGATGCGCACCGGAAATCAGGTGGTGCCCAAGCCATCCCCTTATCCAGCGTGCAGGGAATATTTCCCAACCCATATGATTGGTGACGCCAAAGACCGTCATCACGGTAAGCACTGCAAGCAGCGCGCCCGCGTGGATCGGGATCACGAAGGTAAGCGCCGGGATCAGCCACGCGGCCGACAGCGATTCCCACGGGTGAAACGCCATCGCCGCCCATGCGGTTGGCGGACGGCTTTCGTGATGCACGGCATGGGCGTGCCGGAACAGCCACGGCCAATGGTGCATTGCCCGGTGCGTCCAGTAGAACCAGCAATCATGGACAACGAGGTAAGCCGCCAGCGAGGCCGGTATCCACCACAGCGGGTGCGCGGCCGTATCAGTGTAGATGCGGGTCATGCCCCTTGTGGCCCAGAGATGCGCGACGATTCCGGCAGGCAATGCGTAAAGGATCGCCGCTGAAAGCGACCAGCCGATCTCGTGGCGGATCTGGCGTTGCAGGCGGGCGGCGCGTTGCGGATTTGCCGGGGCGTAAACCTCTGGCCGCAGCCTCCGGGCGAGCCAGGCACAAAGCGCCGAAGCGCCCAGATAGCGCAACACGACGATCGCGCACATGGCGATCAGCGTTATGGCAAGCGCTGTGTCGGGCGGCGGCATGAAGCGATGAACTAGCCGCTGGCGGGCGGGGCCGCTAGAGGTTCTCATGGTGGTGATGAAATCCTCAACAGCGGCCGGGCCGCCCGATACCGACCTGCTGATTGCCGGGGGCGGGCTGGCAGGCGGGTTGATCGCGCTAACCTTCGTGCAGCAACGGCCGGACGTTCGCGTAACCGTCGTCGAGGCCGGAGAGACATTCGGCGGCAATCACACATGGTCGTGCTTTCTGTCCGACCTTCCCGAAGGCGGGGCCGATCTCGTCAGGCAGCTTGTCGCGCATCGCTGGAGCGGCCATGAAGTGCGCTTTCCGGGCCATGCGCGGCAGCTTTCGGGCGCCTATCAGTCGGCGACGTCGGCGCGTCTTCACAGTGCGCTTTGTGCGGCGCTGCCACCCGAACGCCGCATCACCAAGGCGGCGGTTGCCGAACTGTCGCGCGATGGTGCGCGTCTTGCCGATGGCCGTGTGTTGCGGGCGGCCGCAGTGATCGACGCGCGCGGGCAGGTGGATGCCGCCCGCCTGGACCTTGGCTTCCAGAAGTTCGTCGGCCTTGAACTGGAGCTTGAGGCGCCGCACGGCCTTGGTGCGCCCGTCATCATGGATGCAACCGTCGATCAGCTTGGCGGCTATCGTTTCGTCTATGTGCTGCCGTTCACGCCGACAACGCTGCTCGTCGAGGACACCTGTTATGCCGATGGCCCGTCGATCGACGAGGCCGCGATGGCCGGGCAGGTTGCGGAATATGTGCAGGCGCGGGGCTGGGTGGTCAGGCGGATCATCCGCCGCGAAACCGGCGTGCTGCCGATCGCCATTGGCGGCGATATCCGGGCGCATCTGGCGCAGTTTCCGCCGGGTGTTGCGCCCGTCGGGCTGGGGGCAGGCCTGTTCCACCCCGTTACGGGCTACAGCCTGCCCGATGCGGCCCGGCTGGCCCTGCATCTGGCGCACCTGCCGGTGATACAGGGCGATGCGGTGGACCGCGCGGCGCGCCAGTTCGCTGTTCAGACATGGGAAGCGCGGGGCTTTTACCGGATGCTGAACAAGATGCTGTTTCGCGCCGCCGTTCCAGACGAAAGATGGCGGGTGCTGGCGCGTTTCTACCGGCTGGACGAAGGGCTGATCCGGCGCTTCTATGGCGCGAACTGCCATTGGCGGGACAGGCTTCGCATCCTTTCGGGGCGGCCGCCGGTTCCTTTGGGGCGCGCGGTGCGGGCAATTCTTGGCGGTGGTGCGCCGGCGGCAGGCGGGGGGAAGTGATGCAGCGGACGGCAGTGGTGATCGGCAGCGGTTTCGGCGGGCTGGCGCTGGCGATCCGTCTGCAATCGGCCGGGGTCGGCACCACCATCGTCGAGGCGCAGGAGAGGCCAGGCGGCCGCGCCGGTGTTCGCGAAGCCGACGGCTTCACCTTCGACATGGGGCCAACCGTGCTCACCGATCCGGGCTGCATCGGCGAACTGTTCGAGCTGTCCGGCAACCGGCTGGCGGATCGGGTGGATCTGTTGCCTGTCATGCCGTTCTACCGGCTGCTGTGGGAGGACGGCACGAAGTTCGACTATTCAAACGACGAGGACGCGCTGCTGGCGCAGATCAGCGCACTTAACCCGGCTGACGCCGATGGCTACCGGCGCTTCACCGCCTATGCCGAGGGTGTTTTCAAGGAAGGCTATGAAAAGCTCGGGCATGTGGCGTTTCTGGACTTTCGCTCGATGCTGGCTGCGGCGCCCAGTCTGATGCGCTATCGCGCATGGCGGCCGGTGCATTCGGTGGTGGCCGAACACATCAGCGATCCGCATCTACGGCAGGCGTTCAGTTTTCACACCTTGCTGGTGGGGGGCAATCCGTTCCGCACCTCGGCCATCTACGCGCTGATCCATGCGCTTGAGAAAAAATGGGGCGTTTGGTTCCCGCGCGGCGGCACCCATGCCCTGATCCGGGCGATGCAGTCGCTGTTCGAGGAACTGGGTGGCAAGACCATCGTCGGTTGCGCCGTCCAGCGGATCGAGGCGTCGGGTAGCCGCGTGCGCGGCGTGGCTCTGGCCGATGGGCGCAGCATTGCTGCTGATTGCGTTGCCTCGAATGCGGATGTGATGCACAGCTATGCAAGCCTGCTTGGGCATCATCCGCGCGGGCGGGGGCAGGCAAGAGCGCTATCCCGCAAGAGCTTCTCGCCTTCGCTGTTCGTTGTCTATTTCGGGCTGAAGGGCGTGCGTGGCGATATTCCGCAGCACACGATCCTGTTCGGGCCGCGCTACCGGGAACTGCTGCACGAAATCTATGGCGCAAGCCGTCTGGCGGATGACTTCTCCCTCTATCTGCACCACCCGACTGCAACCGATCCATCGCTGGCGCCCGCCGGGCACAGCGGCTTTTACGCATTGTCGCCGGTTCCGCATCTGGGCCGCGCTCCGATCGACTGGGCGGCCGAGGGGCCACGCTATGCGGCGCGGATACTGGAGTATCTCGAACGGCGGATGATCCCCGGCCTGTCGGCCGACATCGTCCACAAAAGCTGGTTCACACCGGCGGATTTCCGCGACAGATTGCATGCCCACCATGGCTCGGCCTTCGGGATGGAGCCGGTATTGTGGCAGTCGGCGTGGTTTCGCACCCACAATCGCGATGACAGGCTGTCGAACCTCTATTTCGTGGGGGCGGGCACGCATCCGGGTGCAGGAATTCCGGGTGTCGTCGGCTCCGCCAAGGCGACGGCAAAGCTGATACTCGACGATCTGGGCATCGGCGCTTGAGGCTCCGGTGCAAGGGGCCTAGGCTCAGGCCATGACGGATGCCGTCCTCGAAGCTGCCAGGCAGGCGATCGCGAAAGGCTCGAAAAGCTTTGCGCTTGCCAGCCGGTTGTTCGACGGCGCCACCCGGCAGCGTGCGGTGCTGCTGTATGCCTGGTGCCGCCACTGCGACGATGTGATCGACGACCAGTTGATGGGCGAAGGACGCCACGATTGGGGTGGAAGCGGCGCGGCGCGGCTGGACAGGCTGCGCGAACAGACCGAACTTGCGCTGTCGAACCGGCCCACCGGCGATCCGGCGTTCGATGCTCTGGCCCGCGTGGTCGCGGAAACCGGGCTTCCGCCGCGCTATGTGCACGACCTGCTGGACGGCTTTGCGATGGACGTCGACTGGCGCCCCATCCGCAGCGCCGAGGATCTGCTTTCCTATTGCTATCATGTGGCGGGCTGCGTCGGCGTGATGATGGCGATCGTGATGGGTGTGCCGCCCGCCGATCACGCAACGCTGATTCGTGCCTGCGACCTTGGCCTTTCGTTCCAGTTGAACAACATCGCCCGCGACGTGGCCGAAGATGCGGCGCGCGGGCGCTGCTATCTTCCGGCGGACTGGCTGGCCGAACAGGGGCTGCTTCCCGCCGACTGCGCCCG
>NZ_DBNHFX010000067.1:0-10883 GCF_057137845.1 Sandaracinobacteroides sp.
ACTCGAAAGTGTCGACCGAAGTCATCAGGAACTTCAGCGCCAACCCGCATCGCCGCGTCGAGCAGGAGGCGCAACTGGCGTTCGGCGTCGATCCGCTGGAAGCGATCGCCCGGCTGAAACCGGCGCTTGCCGCCATCCCCAACGTGCTGGCCGATCCGGCGCCCACAGTCGAGATTCTGGGCTTCAACGAACTGGGCACACGGCTTTGCGTGCGTCCGCACTGCCATACCGACGATTATTGGCAGGTCTATTTCGATACCACGCGGGCGATTGCCGCCACGTTCGGCACGGCAGGTTATCCGCCGCCCTTTGCGGTGCGGCGCGAGGAAGCCGCCGGCACGGCGCGCTGAGCAGGTGATGCGCGCCGAACTGCTGCTGCTGGCGGCATTGCTGGCGGCCTGCAGCGCCGAGCCGCAGGCGACGCCGCTGACCCCGGCACAAAGCGCGGCGCTTGCCCCGGCCGATACCCGGATCGCCGCGCTTTACGACCAGTCGTGCCGGTCGTGCCATACGGTTGCCGACACCGGCGCGCCGCTGGCAGGCGACCGGACCATGTGGGACGCGCGCTGGGCCAAAGGCGAACAGGCGCTTCTCGACAGCACGATTCGCGGGGTGAACGGCATGCCGGCCGGGGGGCAGTGCTTTTCCTGCACCCCTGACGACTTTCGCGCATTGATCCGCTTCATGGCCGGGAGGGGCTGATGGGCAAGGTGACACGGCGCGCATTGCTGGCGGGCGCGGGTGTGGCGGGGGCAGGCCTCGTCGGGGCCGGGGTGATCGCCGGGCGCAACCGCCTGCGTGACCGCGAACCAGAAGTGCTTCCCACGCAGGACGACAAGGGCCGTCTGCTGTGGAGCAACTGGTCGGGAAGCGCGCACGCCTATCCGGCCGCGCGTGCAGCCCCGGCAAGCGAAGACGAACTTGTTTCGATCCTGAAGTCCGCAGCAGGTCCGGTGCGGCCGGTCGGCGCCGGGCACAGCTTTACGGCGCTGGTGCCGACCGGCGGCACGCTGCTTTCGCTCGACCGCATGGCAGGCCTCGTCGCGGATGATGCGGCGGCCCATCGCGCAACCGTTCGCGGTGGAACGCGGCTTGCCGATCTCGGGCCGGCGCTGGCGGCGGTGGGGCAGGAAATGATCAACCTGCCCGACATCAACAAGCAGTCGATCGCAGGGGCGATTGCAACCGGCACCCACGGCACCGGGCACGGCATTCAGGCGATCCACGGCTCGATCCTGGCCATGCGCATTGCAACGCCATCGGGCGAACTGATCGACTGCGACGCAACGCGAAACGCGGACATCTTCAACGCCGCGCGCGTGGGCCTTGGCGCCTTCGGGGTGGTGACGCAGGTGACATTGCAGAACCAGCCGCTGGGCCGCGTGGCAAAGCGTGTCGAAGTTCATCCGACGGATGCTGTACTGGATGGGTGGCCGGACCTGCGGGCGAACCACCGCAACGCCGAGTTCTATGTGCTGCCGTTCACCGGCCACTCGGTTACGATCACCCACGACCCGACGGACCGGCCCGTGCGTCCGCGCGGCCCGGACGAAGATACCGAAACGCTGATGGGGCTGAAGCAGTTGCGCGACTGGTTCGAGTTCGCGCCCCGGCTTCGGCGCAAGCTGGCGGCAGACGAGCTGGCGAAGATCCCGCCCGAGGAAGTGGTCGACGAAGGCTGGAAGCTGCTCTCGAACGAGAGGCCGGTGCGCTTCAACGAGATGGAGTATCACCTGCCGATCGAAGCGCATATTCCGGCGCTGCGCGAAGTGCTGGCCGCGATCGAAAGCAATCGGCAGGATGTGTTCTTCCCGCTTGAGGCGCGGGTGATCGCCGCCGACGACGCGTGGCTGTCGCCATTCTTTCAGCGTGAATGCGGGTCGATCGCGGTTCATGCCTATTACCGCGAGGATCATGATTTCTTTTTCACCATGATCGAGCCGATCTTTCGCAGGCATGGCGGCAGGCCGCACTGGGGCAAGCTGCACAGTCTGAAGGCGCCCGATCTGGCGCAACTCTATCCGCGCTGGGCCGATGCGATGGCGGTGCGGCGCACGCTCGACCCGGACGGGCGGATGCTGAACGCATATCTGAAGGGGATCTTTGGCGATGGCTGAGGGCAAGGGTGGGCGGCGCTGGACCCGCCGTGCGGCGCTGGCCGGAGGCGCGCTGGCGGTTGCAGGTGGTGCCGCAGTGCTGACGCTTCGGAAAAGCGATCACGGCGGCGGCCATGACGCCTATTTCCGCAAGCTTTCAGCGGCGCTGCACCGTGCCGGTATTGCGCGGCCGGTACTCGTCGTCGACCGCGAGCGGCTGGATCGCAACATTGTTGCCGCCCGCGATATGCTGCGCCCGGCGGCATTGCCGCTACGGATCGCCGTCAAGTCGCTGCCGGCGATGGGGTTGATCGAGCATGTGGCGAACGGCCTGCAAACCAATCGCCACATGGTGTTCAACGGCCCGATGCTGGAGAGCATGGCCGCCCGCCCCGAAGCCGATCTGCTGCTGGGCAAACCGCTTCCGGCGGCTGAATATGCGGCTATCGCCGACCGGCTTGGCCCGGCGGCTGCCCGTGTGCAGTGGCTGATCGACACGCCGGCAAGGCTTGCCCAATATGCCGATATCGCGGCGGCCCGGAACATGGCGCTGCGTGCGAACCTTGAAATCGATGTCGGCCTGCATCGTGGCGGCTTCGATGGGGCAGACACGCTGGCGGCGGCGGTCGATGCGGCGCGAAGCCTCGCACATGTCGAGGTAACCGGCCTGATGGGCTATGATGCGCATGTTCCGAAGATGCGCGATCCGGATGCGGCCTATGCGCTGTCGCAGGACGCCTATCGTGCAGGCGTCGAGGTGCTGCGGCAGAAACTTGGGCGCAATCCGGCCGATCTGACGCTGAACGGCGCCGGCAGTCCCACCTATGCGCGCCACGCCAGGGGGACGGCCGCGAACGAGGTGACGGTCGGCTCGGCATTCGTGAAGCCGGTCGATTTCGATACGCCGTCGCTAGCCCATCATGTGCCTGCATCGTTCATCGCAACGCCGGTGCTGAAGGCCGGGCCGATGCGGCTGCCCGGCAACGCCTGGCTTTCCGGGCCGATGGCGTTCATGGACCCGAATACCGCGCGCGCGTTCTTCGTGCATGGCGGCCATTGGCTGGCCACACCCGAGTCGCCTGCCGGGCTGCAATACAGCGATCTCTATGGCCGCTCGAGCAACCAGGAGATGCTGACAGGGTCAGGGCAGGTCAACCTGCAACCCGACGACCATGTGTTCCTGCGCCCGAACCAGAGCGAGGCACTGTTCCTGCAATTCGGTGCCATCGCCCTGTTCGACGGTGAAGCGATCAGCGGCTTCTGGCCGACCTTTCCCGTATCCGCCTGAAGGCACGCGGATTTCATGTTGCGGGCGGGCAGGATTCCGCTGCGGCCGTGGCCAGATGAACGCCATGTTTACAGGTGCTTCCTCAGGGAAGGCGGGCACCTCGTTGAGAATGTGCGAAAAACGCCTTGCCTCCCCATTTGAACGGCTCGCCTGCGAAATGTAAAATTGTTCTTGCCTTTGATCGAAAGGTGAGCCAATAGTTTCGTGCATGCAATAATTAACAATAACTATTAACAATAAAAATAACAAAGGGTTGCATAATGATTCTCGGCAAAAAACTGGCCGTGCTCGGCCTGCTTTCCTCTGTTGCTGCGCCTGTGTCCGCGTTCGATCTCGCAAATTTGCAATTCTCGGTCGACGAAGTCCGTGCCCGCATCAGCCCGCTGTTTTCGTGGGCGTCGTGGCCGCAAACGGTGGCGCCGGCTGCTAGCCCGCCGTCAGCCGCTGTGTCGGCCCCCGCGCCCACCACTGCCTTGGGTTCGGCTGCTGGCGGCTATGTCGCGCCTGCGCCGGTTTCCTATGCGCCGCCGGTGTTGGCAGCGCCCGCCCCTGCTCCTGCTGTGCAGGCCGTTGCCTATACCGCCCCCACGGCGTTTGCTGCGCCCGCGACGCTTTCATTCGCCGGATCGGCGGGCAGCGCCAGCAGGCGCGTCACCTCGGCGCGCGGCAGCTTCATCGACATGGAAGCGGATGCCCTGTCCGGCGCACGCCTCGCGCCTCGCGCCGGTAGCGCAGTTGCGCCGACGATTGTCGAGACGGTGGTTGAAGCCGTCGTCACGTTCGCGGCTGATGCGGCCGATGCGGCTGGCGCGATGATCGATAGCGCAACAGCGGCGGCTGGCGATGCGGCCGATGCAGTCGTGTCTGCCTTTGATGCCGCCGTTACCACGGTGACCGAGACTGCCGCCGAAGCAACCGACACCCTTGCCGACACCGTTGCCGCACTCGTCTCGTCGGCGACCGGCGGCCAGACTCTCACGCGCGAGCTGCTTGCCTCGGCGATGGTGACCGGCAGCCAGCCGGCGCCGCTGACGGGGGGTAGTGCTTCGCAGCCCGTGCTCGACGGCGGTCTCGCCTCTGGCGCACAGCCGCCGGTTGTCGAACTGCCCGGAAAGGACGATGCCCTCTTCACGACGGAACAGGTGCCTGAAGTGATCGGCGGGCAGGGCCGCACATTCTATGTCGACTTCGCCAATGGCAGCGACACCAACAGCGGCACTTCCGCCAGCCAGCCCTGGAAGCGCGCCCCCGGCGACACCGTTGCGACGGGCAATCCAAAGGCAATGGTGCTGAAGCCCGGAGACACCGTTCGCTTCAAGGCTGGCGTCGTCTATCGTGGCTCGTTCACGCTGCGGCAGAGCGGCGTGCAGGGCCAGCCGATCATTTACACCGGCACCGGCTATGGCAAGGGCCGCGCGATCTGGGACGGCGCCGACCCGGTGACATCGGCCGTCAAGTGCCCCAGCCAGTCGGCCTGCGGCGGCGCGTCGAACTGGGCCAGCCTGATGCTGGTCACGTTCACCGAGCCGACGACGAAGAATCAGAAGCTCTATGACGCCAAGGGCGTGATGTTCGAAGGCACGACGCCGGGCATCAGCGATCCCTTCTGGGGCGCCGATGTTTCCCAATATGCCGTGATCCCGCTGGCGCAGTTGTCGGCGATGACAGCCGGTCGGGTTGAAAACGCCCAGCTTGCCGCAGCAGCGCGGGGTGAATCGAAAGCCCGGATCGCCGTCTGGGTGCAGGGCAACCAGGTGGTCGAGCGCCAGATCACCGCAGTCTCGGGCAACACCGTGTTCTTCGATGCAACCGGCGTGAAGCCCTACACCGACCGCGACAACAAGGCGGCAATCGTCGGCGCGGTGCGCTCGGTGACGAAGCCGGGTCTCTATGCCCATCTGGGCGGCGGCAAGGCGGTGGTCTATCCGCGCGCCGGCGGCGGCCAGTATTCCGTCGGCACCGGCCGCAGCGGCTTCAACCTCAGCACCCAGTCCTATGTCACCATCCACGGCATCGATTTCGTGCATGGCACGTCGGCGAACGGCGCCATCCGCGAAGGTGTGATCCTGGCGAACTATGGCAAGCAGTCGACCGGCATCCGCTTCGAAGGCAACCGGCTGACGGACTTCTCGCTGCAGAGCGGGATGGGGACGGTGCAACTGTCGACGGCGACCGACGTCGTCGTGCGGGGGAACTTCGTCGAGAATATCGAGGGCGGTTCCGGCATTCGTTTCGGCGGCAACATCAACAATCTGGTGGTCGAGGGGAACTCCGTCCGCAAGCTCGGGCGGACCGGCATCTATCTGCCCAGCGTCAACACGGCGCTGGTGCGCGGCAACATCCTGTCGGAAATTCAGGGTGTGCACGGCAATGCGATTTCCTTCTATCTGGGCCACCGCAATGTCACCGCCACCGGCAACTGCGTGTTCGACAGCACCCGGCCGTTCACCTTCCATGGCGATGGCGTCGATGGCCCGGAAGCCAATCTGAAGGTGCTGAAGAACATCTTCGTGACTTCGCCCGAGGGCCGCTCGGCGATCTATAGCTGGGGTTCCTATACCCACACCGTCACGCTGGAGGACAATGTCACGCTTGGCTGGAAGGCGGGCATGATCCTGAACGCCAAGGACACCAACGTGAAAGCGACCCGCAACCGCACGTCGGGCCTGCTGGTTTCGGGCAGCAAGACGACGCCCGTCGGCTGGACGATCACCAACAACGACAACAGTGCAGCTCTTGAAGATTCGTCGCAGGCGATGCTCACCCAGACCGGGTGCAGCGTCGCGGCGATGAAGGGCAAGATCAGCGTCAGCCTGTCCTGACGTACTAGCACTGGCAATAAGCCTCGTGGCCCGATGCGTTATCGCGCATCGGGCCTTTTTTTACCCGGCCTTTCCGGCTCAGAAGCGCCAGACGGCCTCGGCGTAAACGGTGCGACCTGGCTGCTTTGCGTAGGCAAAATACCGGCGGTCCAGCAGATTGTCGCCCGAGAGGCTGAGTGTCAGATGCTCGCCGAAGCGGCGCGCAACCTTGGCCGACAGCACGGTGTGGCGGTCGTGCGAGCCATAAACCCCCTCGATGATGTTGGTGTTCATGTCGTTGCCGGACCCGAACACATGCGATGTGTGGCGCGCTACCAGAAAGCCAGACCACGCCTTCCGGTTGAACTCGGCGCCGGCCGACCAGTTTGTCTGCGGGACGTCGGTCAGCACCTTGCCGACCGTTGCCGGTGCTGCTTCGTTGCGGGTGATTTCGTAAATGAAGTGATGCGTGAGCGAACCGAACAGCTTCAGGCCCGGCAGCGGCGTCGGCCAGCGCAGGCTTGCTTCCACCCCGTCGATCGAGGCGGCGCCCGCGTTTTCATAGCGGCTGATGGTGCCGTCGCTGTTCAGCGATCCGCGATAGATCAAGTCGTGCAGGCGCTGCCGATAGAAGGTGACGGAAGCCGACGCCCCGCCTGCGAACAGCAGGTCGGCGCCACCCTCCAGCGATTTCACCCGCTCAGGCCGTAGTTGCGGCGACGGCAGGATCACCGACGGCACACCCGCCGTGACTGTGGGCGGCACGGTGCGCGAATACATGTCGAGAAGGGCGGGCGGCCGGAAGCCCTGCCCATAGGAGGCCCGAAGCGACAGCCAGTCCTGCGCTTCCCAGACGAGGGCCACCTTGGGGCTGAACTGCCGGAAGCGCCGCTTCGGATAGGTTTCATCGAACGCGGGCGGGCTGTTGTCTATCACCCGGCCATGGGTTTCGAAATGGTCGAACCGGCCGCCAAGATAGGCGTTCACCCCATGACCAAGCGCATGTTCGCTTTGTGCAAAGACCGAGAAACTGGTGGCGCGCCCGGTTCCCGCCGTGGTGACGGCGCCGGTCGTGTCCCAGTCCCGCCATGCGGAAAGGAGGCGGGTCTCGCGGTCCATCGTCGAGCGGTTGAAGCCCATGCCGAGCGTCAGCGCCCAGCCGGGCATCACCGGGGCGCGCCACGACAGGTCGAAGTCGATCCTGGCGTTCGGCTGGTCCGTCAGTTCACCCGGCCCGGTTTCGAAGCCGGCGACGCCGGATTGCGCCTGCGTATAGCGGAATCTGTGCCGCAACATGCCCAGATTGGCGCGTAGCAGGCTGTCGTTGCCGAATGTATGTTCGGCGCGCACGAAGGCGCGGAGATCGCGTTCGCCGGATGGGGTGAGGGTGAAAAAATCGGTTTCGGCCAGCGTCACCCGCCGTGGCGCGCCGTCGTTCCAGACGACTGCACCGGAAAACACCGGGTTGCCGGCGGCATCGCGCAGGAAGGATTCCGGGCGCGAATAGCCGACCGAATATTGCGCCCAGCCAATACCCGCCACCAGTCTGGTCGCATCGGTTGGGGCGTAGTGCAGGGCGAACTGCCCCGATCCCTGCCACCAGGGCCGCGCGCCCATCGTGCCGACGAGGTAGCGCGGCAGGCCGTCGGGTGTCGTGGTGGCGATGGCGCCGCTGACAGGGGTTCCGGCGGTGCCGACCGACGCCCGTTTCAGCACATGGTCGCTGCCGGGATAGCCGTCGCTTGCACGATACCCAATCGACAGCGTGACGCCGATGCCGTTGGCGAATCGGTTGCGGTAGGCGAACGACACTCCGCGCTGCGACAGATTGCCGCCGCCCGCACGCACTTCGGCGATGGGTGCGTCAGGACCGGCGGTGATGAAGTTGATCGCGCCGCCCATGGCGTTGCCGCCATAGAGCGCCGAATACGGCCCGCGAACGACTTCGATCCGTTCGACGCTTTCGAACGGAATCCCCGCGACATTCACCCCGCCCGAAAGGGCGTTGTTCAGCGGCTGGCCATCCAGCATCACCAATGTGCGCGGTGTTCTTGGGATGCCGCGCAGCGAAATCACCGCCTGCCCGGTTCCCGGAAAGGCAGCCCCCATGGCCGCGCCGCGCACATAGAGGCCCGGCACGTCGGCGAGTGCGTCACCAAGCCGCGCGACACTTCGTACATCCAATTGCTGCTGGTCGATGAGGCTGACGCTGGCGGGCACGCCAAGGATCGCCGACGGCATCCGCGTGGCGATGACGATGATCGGATTCTGGTGCGCATCGCCCGACATCGAAACATCTGCAACATGCTGTAAAACATCTATATTGCTGTTTGCATGGGCGCATGTGGCGAAGGTTGCGGCAATGGCGAAAGCCGGATGCAGACAGGGGCGGCGCTTTGCGGCGCGGGGCATTCCAGAACTCCTGATCGGGGGCCTTTCATGGCGATCGAAGGCGCCGGTGCGACTCCGGCCGGACCCTAGGCAGGGCGGCATGGCCCGTAATTGACCTCGGTCAAGGATATTGCCCGCCGGCCGGACCATCTGAGGGCGGTTGAAACCTGGCAATCCGAACAGCCGCAAAGGAGTTCAGACGATGAAGAGTATCGCACGCATGACGACGGCAGTGGGGCTGGTCGCTGCAGCGTTCGCAGGCGCAGTGGGCGTGAGTTTCGCGCAGGATCACAAGCCGGTATCGCAGCCGGAAGTTGCGTTGCAGGCCGGGCGCTCGCCGCTCGCCGACGAAGCGATGCACCAGAACATCAACCCCAAGGCGCCGAAGATGACGCAGGTCGAGTTCGACAAAGCCCGCCAGATCTACTTCGAACGTTGCGCCGGCTGCCACGGCGTGCTGCGCAAGGGTGCGACCGGCAAGCCGCTGACGCCCGACATCACCATCGGCCACGGCACCGAGTATCTGTCGACCTTCATCAAATATGGTTCGCCGGGCGGCATGCCGAACTGGGGCACTTCCGGTGACCTGACGGACGATGAAGTCGATCTGATGGCCCGCTTCATCCAGCAGGAACCGCCGACGCCGCCCGAGTGGGGCATGAACGACATGAAGGCCACCTGGAAGGTCATCGTTCCGCCTGAAAAGCGGCCGACGCAGAAGATGAACAACTACGACATCAGCAACCTGGTGTCGGTGACGCTGCGCGATACCGGCGAAGTGGCGCTGATCGACGGTGCGTCGAAGGAAATCATCAATATCGTCAAGACCGGCTATGCCGTTCACATTTCGCGGATGTCGGCATCCGGCCGGTATCTTTATGTCATCGGCCGCGACGGCAAGATCAATCTGATCGACCTGTGGATGGAAAAGCCCGACAACGTGGCCGAAATCCGCATCGGTCTCGAGGCGCGCTCGGTCGAGACTTCGAAATACAAGGAGTTCGCCGACAAATACGCGGTTGCCGGCGCTTACTGGCCGCCGCAATACACGATCATGAAGGGCGACACCCTGGAGCCGCTGAAGATCCAGAGCACGCGCGGCACCACCGTCGACACGCAGGAATATCACCCCGAGCCGCGCGTTGCGGCGATCGTCGCAACGCACGACAAGCCCGAGTTCATCGTCAACGTCAAGGAAACCGGCAAGGTGCTGGTGGTCGACTACAGCGACCTCGACAACCTGAAGACGACGGAAATCGGCGCGGCGCGCTTCCTGCACGACGGCGGCTGGGACGCCAGCAAGCGCTACTTCATGGTGGCGGCGAACCAGTCGAACAAGATCGCCGTCGTCGACAGCAAGACCAACAAGCTGGCTGCGCTCGTCGATGTCGGCACCATCCCGCACCCCGGCCGGGGCGCCAACTTCGTCGATCCGAAGTTCGGCCCGGTCTGGGCGACGGGGCATCTGGGCGATGAAACCATCTCGCTGATCGGCACCGACCCGGCCGGCCACCCCGACCATGCATGGAAGGTGGTTCGGACGCTGAAGGGCCAGGGCGGCGGCAACCTGTTCATCAAGACCCACCCGAAGTCGTCGAACCTGTGGGTCGATACGCCGCTCAATCCGGATGGCGCGATCAGCGGCACCATCGCGGTCTTCGACCTGAAGAACCCCGACAAGCCCTACAAGGTGCTGCCGATCGCCGAATGGTCGAAGGTTGGCGAGGGCGCCCGCCGGATCACCCAGCCCGAATACAACAAGGCTGGCGACGAAGTGTGGTTCTCGGTCTGGAGCGCCAAGAACCAGCAGTCGGCGATCGTGATCGTCGATGACAAGACGCGCAAGCTGAAGGCGGTGATCAGGGATCCACGGATCATCACCCCGACCGGCAAGTTCAACGTCTATAACACCCAGCACGACGTCTATTGACGACGATACAGGACGCCCCGGCCGTAAAATCAGGCCGGGGCGGGCCTGCGCGACAATTTGGCCCGCCGGATCAACTTGCAAGCGGCAGGGTCGATCGGCAAATACTGGCGCACTGCGCGAACCGCAAAATGCCGCAGCCGGAAGTTCAGGAGCAATGCCATGAAGAAGTCCGCCATCGTGAAACTGGCCCTTGCCGCCGCCGCGTTCGGCGTCGCCATGCCGGCCATGGCGTCGGCCGATCTTGCCAAGAAGAACAGGTGCATGTCGTGCCACGCGGTCGACAAGAAGATGATCGGTCCGTCGTTCAAGGACATCGCAGCCAAGTACAAGGGCCAGGCAGCCGCGCCCGCGCAACTGGCCGTGAAGGTGAAGAAGGG
>NZ_DBNHFX010000068.1:0-3014 GCF_057137845.1 Sandaracinobacteroides sp.
GCCGCTATCGTTCGGGCGCACCGTCGCACCATCTGGTGATGGCCGCACTGGAACGGCTGCAACGCCACGGGGTCGAATATAATGTGCTGGCCTGCGTCGGCAGCCATTCGGAAAGCCGCCCGCTCGACGTCTATCGCTTCCTGAAGGCAAGCGGCGTCGATTTCATCCAGTTCACCCCGGTCGTCGAACGTCTGGCGACGGGCGCCTACAGGCAAGCCGGCTTCGAATTGCAGGGGCCAGACGAAAGCGCCGGGGCGGCCGTTGCCCCGTTCACCACCAGCCCGCACGGCTGGGGCGAGTTTCTGGTCGCGGTCTTCGACGAATGGCGTAGCCACGATGTCGGGAAGACGTTCGTGATGAACTTCGAATGGACGCTGGCGTCGCTTCTCGATGTGCCGGGCGGTGTCTGCGTCCATCAGGAAGAATGCGGCCGCGCGATCGTCGTCGATTATGATGGCGACGTCTATTCCTGCGACCACTATGTCTATCCCGACTATCGGCTGGGCAACCTGGCGCGGCAGGGCCTGGCCGCAATGGTCGATTCCCCGCAGCAGCAGGCGTTTGGCAGGGCTAAATCCGAAACGCTGCCGGAACAATGCCGTCGCTGCCCGCATCTGAAACTGTGCCGTGGCGGCTGCCCCAAGCACCGCTTTGCGGCTGCGCCGCAGTCGCTCCCCGGTGTGAATTATCTGTGCGAGGGCTACACCCGCTATTTCGCGCACGTGACCCCGGTGCTGCGCCGGGTCGGCGCGCTGCTGAAAGCAGGGCGCGACCCGGCAGAGATCATGCAGAACCGCTGAGCGCGACCGGCATTCCGGCCGCGCCGGGGGCGCCGGTCAGAAGCGCACCACGCCTTCCAGCGTGATCATGCGCGGCGGGCCTACCATCACGACGTGGCTGTTGTTGCCCAGAAGCGGGGTGTTGAACGCCTGTGTGATGATCACCTTGTTCGACAGGTTGCGCCCGACCAGCGCCAGTTCCCAGCGGCGCCCCTCGTCGCGGATGGCGATCCGGCCGTCGAACCGGGTGTAGGGGTCCATGCTGTTCAGCGGATTGAGATCTCCCTGCAGATAGGAGCGCGAAGTGTGATCGGCCGAACCCCGGGCGGAAATGGCAAGACCGCCGCCCAGCGGAGCATCGAGCTGTACATAGCCCGAACCCTTCCAGTTCGGCGCGCGCACCAAGGTCGATCCGGCAAGATTGTTGGTCGCGGGCGTGCAGGTGGGTGGCGCGTTCCAGAGGCACGGGCCGCCGGGATAGTCATCGTAGGTGGCGTCGAGATACGCGCCCGAGAAGCCGAAGCTCAGGATTTCGTTCGCCCGGAAGCGGGTTTCCAGCTCCACGCCCTTGGCCGTCGCCTCGGCGGCGTTGCCGGTCAGGAATGCGGTCCCGTTGAATGACGAAACCTGCAGATTGTGGAACCGGGTGTGGAACAGCGCCAGATCGATATCGAGCCTGCGATCCAGCAGGCGCATTTTCGCCCCCAGCTCCCACGAGCTGGCCTTTTCGTCGTCGAAATCGAAACGGGCGTTGTTGTTGAGGATGTTGTAATACAACAGCCCGTCGTTCGAAATGAACCCGCCGCCCTTGGTGCCGGTCGCGTAGCGCAGATAGGTCGCGACTTCTGGCGCGAACTCGTAGCGGACGCTCAGCGAATAGTCCCAGAGCTTCTCTTTGCGCTTGCCGGTGATGTCATAGTCGAGGTTGTTGGCCGGGCGGCGTGCGCCGGTATAGACGCTCCGGGCGCGCGCGCTCTTGTCCTCGTGGCTGTAGCGCAGGCTGCCATTGATGTTCAGCTCGTCCGTCGGATTGATGTCGAGGATCACATAGGGCGACCAGGACTTTGTCTTCTGGTCGAACGGCCGATGCGCCAACCCGTCCGGCAGCGTCGGGATGCCGGCTGCGTTGCCGGTGTACCAGACGTCCTGCACGATATGGATGTCGGCATTGGTGTAGTTGATGCCGAACACCGCGTTCACCTGATCGACGATGTCGATCGACGCCCGTAGCTCCTGCGAGAACTGCCTGGTGCGCTCGGCCTGCAGGGTGTTCAGCAGCGGCAGCCCGCCCGGAATGGTGTTGAACGTGCGCGACGCGTTCAGCAGTTGGTGCGCGGTGATCGAGGTGATTTCCCAGTCGCCCGGCTTCCATGACAGCGTCAGCGCTGCCGTCCGCGAGTTGGTCAGGTCGATTTCCTCGGGCGTCGCGCGGCTGGTGCGCCAGAAGCCCGGAAACTCCTGTGCGCTGGCGCCGCCGCTGGCGTTGCGAACCAGATTGCATAACCCGCAACCCGGATTGCCCAGGCTGTTGAACATGGCGTTCGATCCGGTGATCTCGTTGCGGAACGCCTCGAACTTGAACAGCGCTTCGAAATCTGATGTCGGCTCCCAAAGCAGTTGGGCGCGGCCGGATTTATATTCCGTGCCGTTGTCGCGTTCGCCGCTCAGGCGGTTTTCGATGTAACCGCGCGCGCCGCCGATCTGGCCGCTGAAGCGCGCACTCAGGGTTTCGCCAAGTGGCCCGGAAACGAACCCGCTGGCGCTGAGTCCGCCCTTCACGACTTCGGCGCCCACGCGCGCCTCGGCGTGGAAGTCGCGCGTCGGCCTGCGGGTGACGATGCTGATCGCACCGGCGTTGGTGTTCTTTCCGAACAGCGCGCCCTGTGGCCCACGAACCACCTCGACCCGCTCGATATCGAGGAACGGCACCTGCAACGATCTGGCGCGGCCTGAATGCACCCCGTCGACGAACAATCCGACCGACTGTTCAAACGCCAGATTCTGCGCCCCTGAACCAAGCCCGCGAATGGTGATGGCATAATTGCCGTTGGTGTTGTCGATCTGCATGTTGGGAACGGTCGATTGCAGGTCGGTGAACTGGCGCATGCCCTGATTTTCGATCGTGGCGCCGCTGACCACGCCAACGGAAATCGGCACTTCCTGCAATGTCTGAAGCTGCTTGGTTGCAGTCACCAGAATTTCGTCACCCTGATATTCGCTACCCTGAACGGGTTT
>NZ_DBNHFX010000069.1:0-19731 GCF_057137845.1 Sandaracinobacteroides sp.
CGGCGCCCGACAACGGCCGCAGCGCGCCCGCAAGCCGCTGGTCCAGATTCCCGGCAAAGCCCGGCATTCGCCCCTCGCCCCACATCGGCGGGCATTCCGCCGGTGGCGGGCAGGCAGGCGGCGGCGGTGCGCTGCCGGAATAGGCCGATTCCCGCGCGCCACCAAAGGCGAACAACGCCCGCAGCGCCATCCTGCCATCGGAAAACAAGTCGCAGCCCATGCTGGTGACTGACTTTCCCTGCCGCAGAATCGTCGGCCGCAGTTCGACATCGGCAGAAGCAGGCCCGATGAACGCGATCTGCGCTGCCCGCAGCGGCGGCAATCCCGGAACCAACCGCTCACAGGCATGGAATGCCAGCGCCGCCGAAAGGCCGCCATATAGCGTTCTGCCCTGTAGCCAGTTGTCCGGCCCGTGCGCTGCATAGCCCGCTTCGGTTGAAGTCATTGCCGCAAGTACCGAATCAAAGTCCGTCATCGAGCCACCTTTCACCGAGCCTGATTGCCCGGGCTGTGCAACTTCGCCACCCATGCTAGTGGGAGGCATTGCTTGAAAGGCCAGAATGGGACGCAGACCAAACCGCCGCCACGGCACCGCCAACCGACCGGACCCGAGCCGCCCACGGCTCTATGGACGGCATGCCGTCTATGCGGCGCTCGACAATCCGGCGCGCGTACATCGCAAACTGTTCGGAACCCACGAGGAACTGGCGAAGATCGTGATCCCGGACGGGCTGCAGGTGCAGTATGGCGACGCACAGGATCTGGCCCGACTGGTTCCCGCAGACGCGCCGCATCAGGGGCTGGTGCTCGAAGTGGAGCCGCTGGAACAGCTCTACCTCGACGAAATCCTCGATGCGCCGGACGCCGCCGCGCCGCTGGTGCTGCTGGATCAGGTGACCGACCCGCACAATGTAGGCGCGATCATCCGGTCGGCAGCGGCCTTCGGCGCCCGCGCAATCCTGACGCAGGATCGTCATTCGCCGCCGGAATCGGGTGCGCTGGCGCGGGCTGCATCCGGCGCGCTTGAGGTTCTGCCGTGGGTGCGGGTCGTCAACCTTGCCCGTTCGCTGGAGGAGGCGGCCGAAGCAGGCTATTGGCGCGTGGGCCTTGCAGGCGAAGCGGAAATGGCACTCGCGGATGCGCTGACCCCTGCCCCGCAGGCAATCGTGCTCGGCGCCGAGGGCGAAGGCCTTCGCCACAACACGCGCGAACATGTCGATGTGCTGGCACGGCTGCCGATCCAGCGCACCGTCGAGAGCCTGAACGTGTCGAACGCGGCAGCGATTGCGCTTTATGCGGTTGCCAGCAGGCGGCTGACCTGATTCAGACGGCCTGAATCAGAAAAGCGCCTCGTCCCAAACGGGGTCGATCCTGCCGCCCCATGCGCCGTGGAAGCGTTCAAGCCAGTGTTCCGCCAGCGTGCGCCCGGAATCGGCGATTTCCCACAGTGGATGCAGGAAGCCGGATTCATCGTCTCCGGCGTCGTTCAGGCGGGCGCGCCGGGCAAGGCCCGCCGTTGCAATGGCAAGCACTTCCTTCGCCAGTGCCTGCACCGTTCGCCCGCCCGGAGCCGTCGCCTTCAGGGCGAGGCGCGGAACTTCGTCACGCAGGCGCTGCTGTTCTTCGACGCTCCAGCTCTTGATCAGTTCATGGGCGGCATCCAGCGCCACCTCGTCATAGAGCAGGCCGACCCAAAGCGCCGGCAGCGCGCAGATCCGGCTTTGCGGGCCTGAATCGGCACCGCGCATTTCAAGGAAGCTTTTCATCCGCACTTCCGGGAATGCCGTCGAAAGATGGTCCTTCCAGTCGTCATAGGTCGCCTTCTGGCCCGGCAGCACCGGCAGCCGCCCATCCAGAAAATCGCGGAACGACAGGCCTGCCGCATCGACATACTGCCCGTCGCGGAATGCGAAATACATCGGCACATCAAGCATGTAATCGCAATAGCGTTCGTAGCCGAACCCGTCTTCGAACACGAACGGCAGCATGCCGGTGCGGGCTGCGTCGGTGTCGGTCCAGATATGGCTTCGATAGGAAAGGAAGCCATTGGGTTTCCCCTCGTAGAAGGGGGAATTGGCGAACAGCGCCGTCGCCAGAGGTTGCAGCGCCAGCGATACGCGGAACTTCTTCACCATGTCCGCTTCGGAAGCGTAATCGAGGTTCACCTGCACGGTGCAGGTGCGCTGCATCATGTCGAGGCCAAGCGTGCCGACGCGCGGCATGTGCCGGCGCATGATGTCGTAGCGGCCTTTGGGCATCCACGGCAGTTCATCGCGCCGGGCCACCGGATTGAAGCCCAGCCCCAGAAATCCAAGCCCCATTTCGGCGCCAAGCTCTGCGCACTGCTGCCGGTGCCGGCCGGTTTCAGCGCAGGTCTGGTGCAGGGTTTCCAGCGGCGCGCCGGATAGTTCGAACTGCCCGGCCGGTTCGAGGCTCAGGTTGCCGTCGGCGCCGGTCGCAGCGATGATGCGGCCGTTTTCCAGAAGCGGCTCCCAGCCGAATCTTCCGAACGCCTGCAACAAGTCGCGGATGCCGCGCGGTTCTTCCCACGATGGCTGGCGCCGATCTTTCGTGCGGAAGACGAATTTTTCATGCTCGGTGCCGATGCGCCAGTCAGCGCGCGGCTTTTCGCCATGTTCGAACAGGGCAATCATGTCGGCCTTGCTGCCGATCACGGTCGCGTCGCCCATCGCTTCCTGCCTGTTGCTCATGCTGCGCGGCTTAGCGGCAGTCTGGCATCCGCGCCAGACAGATTCGAGCGACGCTCAGTCTTCTGTTGCGGCCTGGAACAACGCGATCGCTGCGACGGCGGCGGTATCGGCCCGCAGGATGCGCGGCCCCAGCGCCAGCCGCCGCACCGCCGGAATCGCCAGCAGCATCGCGCGTTCAAAGGGCGAAAACCCGCCTTCCGGGCCGATCAGGATTGCGGCCGGCGTCGCCGGGCGAAGGGCCGACATCGGGGCGCCGCCTTCTTCGTCGGCGAACAGCAGGGTGCGGGCCGCATCCCAGCCCGCCAGCAGGTCTGCAAGCCGGATCGGTTCGGCAAGTTCCGGAAGCGCCGTTCGCCCGCATTGTTCCGCTGCTTCGATCATGTGGGCATGCAGCCGCTGCTGCTTTTGCCGCGCGTGATTGACGCGCTCGGTCAGCACCGGGACGATCCGGGCAACGCCAAGTTCGGTCGCTTTTTCCACCACCCATTCGAATCGCTCGGGCCGGATCGGCGCCGCCAGCAGCCACAGGTCGGGCGGGGTTTCGCGTTCGCGCAGCAAGGCCCCGATACGCACGACGACGTTCCTGCGCGAGATTTCCACAACCTCGGCAGCCCATTCGCCAACGCGGTCATCCAGCAGGCGCAGTTCGGCGCCTGCGGCCAGACGCAGCACTTTTGCCAGATAATGGCTGTGCGCATCGCCAAGCGGCAGAATCGCGCCCGGCGACAACGCAGCTTCGACGAACAGTCTGGGTATCTGGCGCATAGCCTTGGGCTAGCATGACCGCTAAGGTTGTGAAATGGCGCTTACACTTGCAATCACCGGCGGTACCGGCTTTGTCGGCGGTCATGCCGTCGCGCAGGCGCTGGCGCGGGGACACCGCATTCGCGCGCTTACCCGAAAGCCCCGGAATGGCGCTGCCGGGCTGGACTGGATCGAAGGCGATCTGGGCAATGAATCCGCTTTGCGCCTGCTTGCTGCCGGTGCGGATGTCGTGCTGCACATCGCAGGCGTAACGAATGCCGCCACCGCCGACGCCTTCGAGGAAGGCAATGTCCGTGGCACTGCGCAACTTTGCCGCGCCATCGGATCGGCCCCGCTGGTGCATGTCTCGTCGCTTTCAGCACGGGAACCGGCGCTGAGCGTGTACGGGCGCTCGAAACTTGCAGGGGAACAGGTCGCGCGCGGGCACAAGGCTGGTGTCGCGGCTGTCCGCCCACCGGCCGTCTATGGGCCGGGCGACGGGGAGTTTCTGGAACTGATCCGCATCGCGCGGACGGGCTTCGTGCCGTTCCCGAAAGGGTCGCGCGCGGCGATGATCTATGGCCCTGACCTGGCGGCAGCCCTGATCGCCCTTTCGGAAGACATGGCAACCGAACAGCAGTCTGCCGGACGGGTATTCGAAATCGACGATGGCGCAACCGGCCATGCGCCGGACGATGTGGCACAGGCGATCGGGGCAGCGCTTGGCAGGCGGGTCCGGGCGTTACCCGTCAGCCCTGCCCTGTTGCGCTTGGCAGCAAGGTTCGACACCGTCCTTGCGCGCATCAGGCGCACGCTGCCGACACTCTCCCTCGATCGTGCGGGCTATATGGCGCACCCGGACTGGACGGCCGACAGCCGCCCGTTGCTGGCGCTCGGGCTGTGGAAACCGGAAACCGGCCTTGGCGAAGGCATGACGAAGACGGTCGCAGCATACAGGGCACAGGGCCTGCTGCGATGAACTGGCTGCGGGCGGGTGCGCTGTATTTCCTGCTGGTGTTTGCTGTCGGCACGGTGCTGGGTATCGTGCGGATCGGTCTGCTTGCCCCAAGGTTCGGCGAAGCGTGGGCACTGGCGATCGAACTGCCGCTGATGCTGCTGGCGGCATGGTTCATCTGCCGCGCAGTGCTGCAAAAGATCCACGTTCCGCGATCGCTGCTGCTGGCGATGGGTGCATGCTATCTGCTTTTGTTGCTGCTGGCGGAAACCCTGCTTGGGGCGATGGCCGGGCGGATGCCGGGCGCCGGTTCCGGGCCGATCGCAATCGCCGGGCTGCTGGCGCAATTCGCAACCGCCCTGTTTCCGCGCATGCAGGCCCGGCGATAATCAGGACGATGATATCGGCGCCTCTTCCTGTTTTCCGCCACAATCTGCGCTAAAGAGACGCAGGACCAGAACCGCTCATGCGGCCACAACCGGAGACACTGATGGATCGCGCCGCGACCTATACCCGCCTTATCGAACTGATCGCCCCGTTCAACCTCAAGGGCGCAGACCTTGCCGAGGGAACCAGCTTCGCCGACGACCTGGAACTGGACAGCCTGACGGTGATGGACCTCGTCGCCAACATCGAGGACGAGTGGGACATCAACATCCCGCTGAACCTGCTGCCCGACCTTGAAACGATCGGCCAGTTGGCGGATGCAGTCGTGAAGCTGAAGGGCTGAGGGCGATGGCCGACCTGCTGTCTAAGTTCGATCCCTTTATCGCCGAACATCAGGGCCTGCTTGCAACCGGCGTGCACGATCCCTTTGGCGTGGTGATGGAAAAGCTGCTGTCGCCCACGCGCGCGATCATCAACGGCCGCGAAACCATCCTGGTCGGCACCTATAATTACATGGGCATGACCTTCGACGCCGACGTGATCGAGGCAGGACGCCGCGCACTCAGCGATTTCGGTGCAGGTTCTACCGGCAGTCGGGTGCTGAACGGCACGTTCGCTCCGCACATCGCCGTCGAGCAGGCGCTGAAGGATTTCTACGGCACCCGTTCCGCGATCGTGTTCTCGACCGGCTATCAGGCCAATCTGGGCATGGTTTCCACACTGGCCGGCAAGGGGGACTATATCATCCTCGACGCCGACAGCCATGCCTCGATCTACGACGGCTGCAAGCTGGGCAACGCCGAAGTCGTGCGGTTCCGGCACAACAATGTAGAAGACCTCGACAAGCGCCTCGGCCGCCTGCCGACAGAAGCGGGCAAGCTCGTCATCCTCGAAGGCGTCTATTCGATGCTGGGCGACGTGGCGCCGCTGCGCGAACTGGTGGCAGTCGCCAAGAAACATGGCGCCATGACGCTGGTGGATGAAGCCCATGCCATGGGATTCTTCGGCAAGCACGGCCGGGGCGTCTACGAGGAGCTTGGGCTGGAGGACGCAATCGATTTCGTTGTCGGCACATTCTCGAAATCGGTCGGAACGGTCGGCGGATTTGCTGTCTCCAACCACCCGAAATTCGAGATTCTGCGCCTCGTCTGCAATCCCTACCGGTTCACGGCATCGCTGCCGCCCGCCGTCGCGGCGACGGCCGAAGCGTCGATCCGCAAGCTGATGACGGCAACCGAAAAGCGCGCCAACCTGTGGGCAGTGTCGCGCAAACTGCATGGCGGCTTGCAGGCAGCCGGTTTCCGCATGGCGACCGAAACACCCGAAAGCGCCATCATCGCCGTGCTGCTGGCCGATCAGGAAAGCACCGTCGCCATGTGGAGCCAGTTGCTGGAACATGGCATCTACTGCAACATGAGCCGTCCGCCGGCGACACCGGCCGGGGTTTTCCTACTGCGCTGTTCGCTGTCTGCTGCGCACACCACCGACGACGTGGACGAAATCGTCGCGCGCTTCATCGCCGCACGCGACAGCCTGCCGGAGGCCGCAGCCGCCTGACATTCAGCCGCCGCGAGAATGCGGCAATACAGTGCCGCCGCACCGTTGCGGCAAAATTGGAAGGACCAGCACATGCCGTTTGCCTATCCGTTTGCCGCCCTTGCTACCGGGCTTGCCATCCTAATCTTCGTCTGGACCGGTTTCGTCGTCGGCAAGGCGCGCAAGGCGTATGGCGTCGCGCATCCGGAAACGCACGGGCCGGACGGGTTCAACCGGGCATGGCGCGCGCACCAGAACACGCTGGAGGCGCTGCCGATCTTCATACCGTCGCTGTGGCTGTTCGCGCTCGTCTGGTCCGATATGTGGGCGGGTGTGCTGGCGCTGGTCTGGGCCATCGGGCGGATTCTTTATGTGCGCGGCTATTGCGCCGCTGCCGAAAAGCGCGAAGCGGGGTTCACAATAGCGATTCTGGCCAATGCTGTGTTGCTGTTCGGCGCCATGGGGGCGGTCGTTTACCAGCTTTTTGCCTGAAGCCCCTGCCGCCGCTTGCGGGCGGCGCCTGCGCATTGCTAAGCGACAAGCGGGAACTTGAGGGGATTCTATGGCAGAAGAAGTTGCGGCCGCCGGTGCGGTCGATCAACCCATCGACCTGAGGCGCGACCGTCTGGTCATCGTTGCTTCGGCGTTGGGAACGGTGTTCGAATGGTATGACTTCTTCCTCTACGGCATCCTTGCAACCCTGATCGGGCGGCTGTTCTTCCCGACCGACAATGCAACCGCAGCGACGCTTGCAAGCCTTGCCACCTTTGGCGCGGGCTTTGGTGTCAGGCCGTTGGGCGCGATGCTGTTCGGCCACTATGGAGACAGGATCGGCCGCAAATACACGTTTCTCGTCACCATCACGCTGATGGGCGGCGCGACGGCGCTGATCGGCATGATCCCGACCTATGCGACAGCGGGGCTGTGGGCACCGGTTCTGCTGGTCGGCCTGCGGCTGTTGCAGGGGCTGGCGCTGGGCGGCGAATATGGCGGCGCCGCGATCTATGTGGGCGAACATGCGCCAACGCATCGCCGGGGCGAATACACAAGCTGGATTCAGGTCTCGGTCGTCGGCGGCTTCCTGCTATGCCTCGTCGTCGTTCTGGCGACACGCGCCCTGCTGACGACCGAACAGTTCGAAAGCTGGGGCTGGCGTATTCCGTTCCTTGCCAGCCTGCTGTTGCTGGCAGTCTCGCTCTATATTCGCATGCAGTTGTCGGAAAGCCCGGTTTTCCAGCGGATGAAGGAAGCCGGCAGCACCGCAAAGAATCCCATTCTCGAGTCATTCTCGGACCGGAAGAACATCGGCCGCGTTCTGGTCGCGCTGTTCGGCGTCGCCGCCGGCCTGACCGTGATCTACTACACCAGCCAGTTCGGCACACTTTATTTCCTGACAGGCGCGGCCGGCGTCGGAGAGACGGAGACGTTGATATATCTGGCGGCGGGCGCCCTGCTGGCAGCGCCGCTGTATGTCGGGTTCGGGATGCTGAGCGACAGGATCGGCCGGAAAAAGCTGCTGCTGGCGGGCTACGCCCTGTCGATCGTGCTGCTGTTTCCGCTGTTCCAGATGATGGCCGAGGGGGCGAACCCCGCTCTCGCGCGGGCAACCGCCGCCAATCCGGTGACGCTGGAACTGCCGCCGTGCAATTATTCGGTCTTTGCCCGCAAACAGACGCAGGAATGTGCCAAGGCGCTGGGCTTCCTGACGAAACGCGGCGTCGCCTATACCAAGCAGCAGGCGGCATCGGTCACGCTCGTGGTTGGAGACCATCGGGTAGAGGGATTCGATCAGGAGGCGTTTTCGCAGGCGCTGAAGGCCGCAGGCTACCCGGAAAAAGCCGACCCGGCGGAAAAGCAGCGCTGGAAGATCATCTTTGCGGTGTTTGCGATGGTTGCACTGTCCGCCATGACCTACGGGCAGGTTGCCGCAATCCTCGTCGAGATGTTCCCGGCGCGCGTGCGCTACACCTCGCTGTCGGTGCCCTATCACATCGGCTCGGGCTATTTCGGGGGGTTTCTGCCGTTCATCCAGCAACTGATCGTGGTGAATACCGGTGATCCGTTCGCGGGTCTCTGGTACACGATTGCCGTCGTTGCGATGGCCTTCGTCGTCAGCCTGTTGTGGTTACCGGAAACACGCGGCCGCGACGTGCACGCCTGAACGGCGCCGGCAACGAACGCCGGGCGATTGCGCTATGGTGAAAGCACCCCCATATTGGCGGGATGCAAGAAAATGACACCCTGACCCTGCCCGTGCTGCCGCTTCGCGATATCGTCGTGTTCCCGCAGATGGTGGTGCCCCTGTTCGTTGGCCGCGAGAAGTCGGTGAAGGCGCTGGAAACGGCGATGCAGGCCGACAAGGCGATTTTCCTGCTGTCCCAGAAAGATCCAGCCGACGAAGACCCCTCGCCCGAAGCGCTTTACGATGTCGGCACGCTGGCGACCGTTCTGCAACTTCTGAAGCTTCCCGACGGCACGGTGAAGGTGCTGGTCGAAGGCCAGCAGCGCGCCCGCCTTGCCCGGCTTGAAGCAGGCGATGCGCACCTTGTGGCCGATGTGGTGCCGTTGCACGACGAAGGCGCCGATGGCCCTGACGTCGAGGCCCTGCTGCGCACGGGGCAAAAGCAGTTCGAAGCCTATGTGAAATCAGCCAAGCGTACCGCGCCCGAAGTGGCGACCCAGATTGCACAGATCGAAGATGCCGGCAGCTTCACCGATACGGTTGCCGGAAACCTGAACCTGAAGATCGCCGACAAGCAGGCGCTGCTAAGCGAAACAGTCGTTTCCAAGCGTCTGGAAATGGTGTTCGCCTTCATGGAAGGCGAAATCGGCCTTATGCAGGTCGAGCGCAAGATCAAAAGCCGGGTCAAGCGTCAGATGGAAAAGACCCAGCGCGAATACTACCTGAACGAGCAGTTGAAGGCGATCCAGCGCGAACTTGGAGACGGTGACGAAGCTGGCGACGAAGCCGCTGAATACGAAGCAAAGATCGCCAAGACCAAGCTTTCCAAGGAAGCCCGCGAAAAGGCGTTGGCGGAGCTGAAAAAACTGCGCGCCATGAGCCCGATGTCGGCCGAGGCGACGGTCGTGCGCAACTGGCTCGATGTGCTGTTGTCGCTGCCGTGGGGCAAGCAATCGCGGGTGAAGCGCGACATCGTGGCCGCTGAAGCGGTGCTCGAAGCTGACCATTTCGGGCTTGAAAAGGTGAAGGAGCGCATCGTCGAGTATCTGGCGGTGCAGGCGCGCACCAACAAATTGAAGGGTCCGATCCTATGCCTCGTCGGCCCTCCGGGCGTCGGCAAGACTTCGCTCGGGCGTTCGATCGCCCGTGCGACGGGGCGTGAATTCATCCGCCAGTCCTTGGGCGGCGTCCGAGACGAGGCCGAGATTCGCGGCCACCGGCGCACCTACATCGGATCGATGCCGGGCAAGATCGTGCAGAACATGCGCAAGGCCGGAACATCGAACCCGCTGATTCTGCTGGATGAAATCGACAAGCTGGGCCAGGATTTCCGTGGCGACCCGGCGTCGGCCCTGCTGGAAGTGCTGGACCCGGAACAGAACAACAAGTTCAACGATCATTATCTGGAAGTCGATTTCGACCTTTCGAACGTGATGTTCGTGACGACGGCCAACAGCTACAATATGCCCTCGGCCCTGCTCGACCGAATGGAGATCATCCACATCTCGGGCTACACCGAGGATGAAAAGCTGGAGATTGCCAAGCGCCACCTGCTGCCGAAGCAACTGGAAGCGCATGGCCTGAAATCGGGCGAGTTCGCACTGGCCGACGACGCCCTGCGCGACGTCATCCGCTATTACACGCGGGAAGCGGGCGTACGAACGCTGGAACGGGAACTTGCAAAGCTTGCCCGCAAGGCGCTGCGGCAGATCCTCGAAAAAAAGACCGACAGCGTAGCCGTCACGACGGACAACCTGAAAGAGTTTGCCGGCGTCCGCAAGTTCCGCTTCGGAACCACGGAAACCGAAGACCAGATCGGGATGGTGACAGGACTCGCCTGGACTTCGGTCGGCGGCGACCTGCTGACGATCGAATCTGTGACGGTTCCCGGCAAGGGCGTCATCAGCACCACCGGCAAGCTGGGCGAGGTGATGAAGGAGTCGATCTCGGCTGCCTTCAGCTTCGTGAAGGCGCGCAGTGCCGCCTATGGCATCCACCCGACCGTCTTCACCAAGAAGGATATCCACGTCCATGTGCCGGAAGGTGCAACGCCCAAGGACGGCCCGTCGGCAGGCATCGCCATGGTGACTTCGATCGTCTCGACGCTGACCGGCAATCCGGTTCGCCGCGACGTTGCCATGACCGGCGAAGTGACGCTGCGCGGTCGCGTGCTGGCGATCGGCGGCCTGAAGGAAAAGCTGCTGGCAGCGCTGCGCGGCGGAATCACGACGGTGCTGATCCCGGCGGAAAATGAAAAAGACCTGGAAGAAGTGCCGGCGAACGTCCGCGAAGGGCTGCGGATCGTGCCGGTCAGTCATGTCGACGAAGTGTTGAAGCTGGCGTTCGTCCGTCCGATCGAACCGATCGAGTGGAACGAAACCGACGAGAAGGCCGCCGCGCCGGTTACGCCGCCGGATCCGGCGGCGCCTGCCGCCCAGACTACGCACTGAAGGGGCGGCTTCACGGTTGACAGGCGGCGGGTGATCTTCTACCCGCCGCCCCTTCGGACAGGAAATCCGGGCGCGTAGCTCAGCGGTAGAGCACTGCTTTCACACGGCAGGGGTCACAGGTTCAATCCCTGTCGCGCCCACCATTCCAATCCCCACAAATCGGCGATGCTGCGCCGCTTGGCCGGGCTGCGGGCAACCCGGCCCTGCAACTGGTCAGATCGAGCTTTCGACCCAGCTCTTGAGCGAAGACTTCGGCGCGGCCCCAAGCTTTTCCGCCACCTTCTCGCCGTCCTTGAACAGCAGCAGCGTCGGAATCGACCGCACGCCAAGGCGCGAAGCCCAGTCCGGCTCTTCGTCGATGTTGATTTTCACCACCTTCAGGCGGCCGGAAAGTTCGTCCGAGATTTCCTCGAGCGCCGGGCCGATCGAGCGGCACGGACCGCACCATTCAGCCCAGAAATCCACCAGCACGGGTGTACTGCTTTGCAGCACATCGGCTGCGAACGAATCGTCGGTACCCTTCACGCTTGCCATCAGTGTCTCCTTGGTCCCGACACAAATAGCGCCGAGGCATCGTCAATCAAGCGGCAGCAACCCCGCCATCTCGGCTACGCCCAGCCGATGGCAGACGGGGCCAGCCGTATAGAGCAGCATTCCCTCGACCTGCCTGCCCGGAAAGGCGCGTTTCAGTACCTCGACATAGGCCGCCATCTGGCGGCGATGCGCAACCGGCGCTTCGGCAGCCGTCGGCGGCACGCGAAGGCTCGTCTTGAAGTCGACGATCAGCACCCGGTCGGCAAGCACCGCCAGACGATCGACGATGCCGACGATCGCCTGCTTGCCGACCAATCCGGCAACCGGCGCTTCGGCCAGCGAATCCTCGCCGAACAGGCTGGCGTGGGCCGGATCATCAAGCACGGAAAGCACCTGCGCCAACAACGCCTCGGCAGCATCGCCAGCGCCCTGTGCCGCAAGCCATTGCAGCGCCTGCGCCCGGCGTTCGGCAGGCGCCACCGCAGGCAGCCGTTCGAACAGCTTGTGCACCAGCGTCCCACGAAGTGCGGCCGCGCGCAGCGCCTCGGCTGCCGGGCCTTCGGCAGGCGCTTCCGGCGCGGCAGACGGAGTCAACGGCCGCGTCGGGCGGGTTGGCTCAGGCGCTATTCCGGTCTCGATGTCGTGCAGGCCGTGGGCTGCTGCCTCGGGCGCAACTGTCGTGGTGTCGGCCGTGGGGGCGGTCCATGCCCCGTCGCGCAGGCGCAACGTCTCGCCGCCCCACAGTTCCGAGACAACCTGCTCGACCCCCTCGATCCCGGCCAGAACCGGCGCGATGCGGGTATGCCAGCACCGGTCGTTGTCGGTGCCAAGCTTCTTGTGTGCGCTGGCCCCGATGGCGCCGCCAATGAACAGATGATCGGCAGCGCGCGTCAGCCCGACATACAGCAGCCGCAGATCTTCTTCGGCTTCTATCGCGTCGAGTGCCGCATGGCCCGCGCGGACCTTTTCCGGCGATTCCTGTTTGGGCGGATGGAACAGCGGCAACACCCCGACACCGGCGATTTCGACGGGCAGATGGTCGGCCTGATGCGGGCGCCGCTGCGTCGCGCTGTCGGCCAGCACGACGACCGGCGCTTCCAGGCCCTTGGAACCGTGGATCGTCATCAGCCGCACCTGCCCGCCCGATGCTTCGGCGTCACGCTTGACGTCTGAACCTTCGGCTTCGACCCAGGCCAGGAAGCCCGCAAGCGCCGGCGGGTTTCGCAGCGCATAGGACTGCGCCTGCTGCAAAAGCTCGTCGATCGGGTCGTTTGCCTGCCGCCCCAGCCTTGCTACCAGCTTCTGCCTGCCTTTCAACGGACCGGACAGGATAGTATCCAGAAACTCATATGGTCCCACCCGGTCGGCCAAAGCCAGCACCTGCCCAAGCCAGCCCCGCGCATCATTGGCGGCATCGTCGTCGGCTGCCCGGCCTAGTGCCGCCCACAAGTCCGGCCGGCCGCCACCGATCCGGCGGATGTCTTCGTGCGACCAGCCGATGAAGGGGGAAACCAGCAGGCAGGCAAGGTTCAGATCGTCCTCGGGCTGGATGGCAAAGCGCACCAGCGCCAGCAGATCCATCACGGCCAGCGGTTCGGTCAGCAGCAGCCGGTCGACGCCCGCTACCGCCACCCGCTGTTCGTGCAGTTCGGCAACCAGTGCGCCCATCAGCGCACTTCGCTTGCGCAGCAGGATCAGGATATCGCCCGGAACCGCCCAGCGGCCGTGCGCCGGCAACCACAAGCGCTCGTCGTGGCCGGGCGTCAGCCAGCGCGCGATCTGCACCGCAAGCCTGCGCGCCATTTCGTAGTCGGCTGCTTCGCTGCCGTTCTCGGTGCTGTCGTCGGTGTCGGCGGCGGCAGCGTCGCCGTCGACGACGATGCCGCCATCCGCACTGCCGGTTGGCGCGGGCACAGGCGTAACGACCGGCCAAAGCACCACTTCTCCGGGCGCTGCCGCACGGTTGGGCACATGCGGCGGTGGTGGCTGCGCCATGCCCAGCGCCGGGCCGCCGGCGGCAGAAAGGAAGCCGTTCACAAGCCGCAGCACCGCCGGGCCTGACCGGAAGCTCAGCGCCAGATCCACCACCTGAAGCGGGCGTTCACCGGCTGCGGCAAGCGGGGTCGTCTGCAATCGCCAGCGTTCAAAGACGCGCGGATCGGTTCCCTGGAACCCATAGATCGCCTGCTTGTGATCGCCGACGACGAACAGGCTTCGTGCGCTGCCGTCGCCGGAAAAATATTCCTCAACCAGCCGGCCGATGATCTGCCACTGCCGGGAATTGGTGTCCTGCGCTTCATCGACCAGAACATGATCGAAACGTGAGTCCAGCTTCCAGCCGACATAGTTCGACATGCCGGGCGGACCCAGCAATTCGACTGTTCGCGCGATCATGTCGTCATAGTCGATGGCGACGGCAGCGCGCTTCAACCGGCGATAACGGTCGACGACACGATGCCCGGCGCGCAACACCCTCGCTGCGGTCTCGGCGGCGATGACCCGGAGGTCGAAATCCTGAAACTCACGAAGCTGGCTGGCAAAGTCGGCGGCGGCGGCCGCAAGCCCCGGCGCCTTTTTCTCTCCGGTTGCAAAACTGCGGATCGATTGATCGGCCCGAAATACCGTTTCGCAGGCACCAGCGAAGCCAGCCAGACGCCCTTCCCGGCCAGACCCGACCCAGTCGCGCAACTTTACGGCGTTCGCACGCGCTCCGGGTGTCGCCCACACATCGTTCAGGTCGGCGAACCGCCGCGCCGGGCCTTCGTCGAAGGTGCCGGGGCTGAGTGCCGCCGCCAGCCGTTCGCCGGGCATCTCTCGCTCGGCCACATCCAGCCACGCGCGCACTGCCGCACCCGGCCCCGTGCCATCCCGAAACGACAGCAGCGCATCGGAATGCTGGATCAGCACATCGATCGACTGCATCAGCCCGGCCTCGCCCTTCAGCACCGACAACTGGCCAAGGTCGGCAAGGAAATGATCGTCTCCGCCGTCGCTGGCCTCGGCGATACATTCCACAAGCGCACGGCGGCGAAGCGCCCGCGCATCGCGCTCGTCGAGGGCGGTGAACCCCGGCGTCAGCCCTGCTTCCAGCGGAAAACCTGCAAGCAGGCCCTGCGCGAACGCGTGCAGGGTCTGCACTTTCAGGCCGCCCGGCACATCCAGCGCGCGGGCGAACAGGCCACGTGCAGTTTCCAGCATCGCAGCCGAGGGCGCTACGCCCAATGCATCCAGTTCGGCCGAAAGGCCTGCATCATCGAGTGCCAGCCATTCGCCCAGCCGCCTGACGATCCGGTTCTGCATTTCGGCGGCCGCCGCGCGCGTGAACGTCAGCGCAAGGATGCGGTCAGGGGCCGTTCCGGCCAGCATCAGGCGCAGCATGCGGTCGGTAAGAACATGCGTCTTGCCCGTCCCGGCGGAAGCCGCCACCCACACATGGCGCGCGGGGTCTGCCGCGACCTGCTGTTCCGGCGTGCGCTTCAGCGGCCCAGCCATTCGGCCACCCTTGCCAGATGATCATGTTCGCCGAATGCTCGCCCATAAACCATGTGCTGTTTCGCCGTGAACGGCGCATCGGCCAGCAGCCAACGGTCTGCCAGTTCTTTCATATCCTGCATCGCTTCTGCGATGTGTATACGCACATCGACCGCGTCCGCCTTCTTGCCCAGTGCCGGTTTCACTTCCCCGGCAACGCGGCCGCCCCTAAGCACCCAATATTCAAGCGCCTCTACCTGCGCATCGCCGATCGCGGTGAACAATCCGGCGTCGGCAATCGCCGCCAGCAACGCCAACTGGGTGCGATACAGGCCCACGACCTCGTTCCTCGGCGGCACCCCGCCCGTCTTGTAGTCGATGATCCGCAGCGCGTTCCCGGCCTTGTCCATCCGATCGACCTGACCGACCAGTTCGACACCGCCGATATCCAGCCGCGCACGCTTTTCCCAGACAAGCGGCAGCCACCCTTGTTCCCGATCCTGTTCGGTCTGCCCCAGCGCCCAGTCGACCATCCGCACCACCCGTGGCCGCCACAGGGCCGCAATTTCCGGCCGTTCGCCAAGGCGCAGCAGCTCTGCCTCGATCAGTTCCGCGACCCTTTCCGGCGGGGGCAACCCCTCGTCCAGCAGGTCGCGCATGATATCGTGGACGATCTGGCCGCGTTCACCGGCCGTCGGTTCGGCGTCGCGCGGGTCGAGCCGCGCCAGCTTCAGGATCCGCTTGGCGTAAAAGGAAAACGGGTCGGCCTTCAGCATCGCAACGTCGGTGACGCTGATTTCGCGCGGCCGCACATGCGCTGGCGGCGCTGGCGCCGGGCGAGGAATCCGCGGCGCGCTGGCGGCCGCGTCGAGGCTGCGCGTCGCGTGCAGCAGCGCCGCGCGAGCGGGCGACAACCGGCCATTGTCGGGCGCCCCGCCCGCTGCCGCCTGCAATCGCTGCCAGAACCGCGAGGCAACGGTTGGCGCACCGCCATCGCGCACGGCGCGCGTCAGCAGCACTTCGCTTGCGCCAAGGCCCGAGGCGAAGTCGTGTGCCTGCATGCCCGTCCGTCGCGCCAGCCCCGGCAAGCCCAGTGCGCGCCGGATCGCCGGCGCAAGGAACGGGTCGGGTGCAGGCAGGCCCGGCCAGCTCCCCTCGTTCAGGCCGCCCATCACCAGCAGGTCTGCCGTTTGCAGCCGCGCTTCAAGCGGCCCCCAGATGTTGAGTTGCGGGTGCAGGTTCGCGCGCGCCCGCACGGAATCGGCAGCAAGCAGCGTGCTGGTGAAACCGGCGATGTCTTCGGTCGTCAGGGCGATGCCCGCCAGATCGGTGCGGCACCCCTCAAGGTTCTCGAACAGCCTGACGAGCGCCCGGCCAGCCTCTCCGGCCCACAGCCCCTCTCCGGCAAGCGCGACCGCCACATGGCGCAGGGCATCCACCAGTGTTTCGGCCGTGCGGGGCGCCGGGTCCAGAGGGGCCAGCATCGGCGCCACTTCGTCGGCCCACCAGTCGCGCAGGTCGTCTGGCAGCTTGTTGCGCTGGCGCAACCTTGCCGCCATTCCGGCAAGGCCGGGCGCCGGGCGAACACCGCGCAGCGCCAGCCGATCGAGGCTGCGCACATGCCCAAGCCACTGAAGGCGCGGCTCCCCTGCCCTGACCAGCGGGTGCTGCATCAACCCCAGCAGCGGCACCGGCGCAAACCGCTCGGCGGCGGCGTCCGCCAGTGCCAGCAGCAGGCTGCCCGCAAGCGTCGTGCCCAGTGGCTGCCCGGCGCTGTCGTCGATCCGGATGCCAAAGCGCTGCAACTGCACACGAACGCGCGTTGCCAGATTGCGATCCGGCGTAACCAGCGCCGCCGTCCTGCCTTCGTGACGGATCACCTGCCGCATCGCCAGCGCGATCAACAGTGCTTCCTCGGCGGGGTTGGCGGCTTCGATCATCCGGATGCCATCGACCGCCTGCGCAGAAGGCGCCGGCATCGGCTTTCCGCTGAGTTCGGGTGGCAGTAGCGCCCGTGTAACCAGTGCCGCTCGTTCGGCCGGGCTGCCATCCCGCGCGGAACGCCACGCCCACTCCTCTATCTCGTCGGGGGCGATCGTCGCCGTTTGCAGAATGGCCGCCATGCCGTGCTGCGGATGCGTTTCCAGGCCGGGACCATCGGCGTCCGCCTGCAAAAGTTCGTAGGCGCCTGCCGGAAGCGCCCGGTCGAAGCCCGGCAACACCAGCACCCCTTGCGGCATTCGCGATACGGCGCGCGCCAGCCGCCGCACTGCGGGCGGAGCCGAGGAAAAGCCCGCCATCACCACCGGCATCGGCAGCGGGTTGGCCGCCCAGCGGCTCGCCAGCCCGTCCAGTTGAAGGTTGCGGCGGTGGGCCGCGTCCATCAGTCCACGGTCGGCCAGCAGGCCGGGCCAGTGCTCCATGATGGCGCGCAACACCTCGGCGTTGCGGCGCCAGTGGTCCTGCATTCCGCCCGCCGGAACCGCCGATTCGATTTCAGCGGCGGTTTTTCCTTCGATTTCCAGCGTATCCAGCGCAGCCGCCAGACGGTCGGCCAGCGCCAGCGCCTCGGCGGCAGCCATGCGCCCACCCGCCGCCAATATCCGCGCCAGCGCCAGCCGCCTGGCTGTGGGCGAAATAACGGGTCTGGCCTCGGCCGCGCCCGTCAGCCCGTCGAACAGCGGCCCGCCCTCAAGCGCGACCACCTCGTCGATGTCGAGATCGCCTGCGGGCACCATCCTCGGCAGCAACAGCGCAGCACCGTCGCTTTCGCGCAGGAAGGCATCAGAAACAGCACGTATGGAGCGCCTCGTCGGCAACAGCACCAGTACGCGCGCAAGCTGCATCGGATCGGGGAAAAGGCGAAGCAATCCTGCTGCCAGATCGTCGGCAAACGGCCGCCACGGCGGGATCGAATAGATTCGGTGCGGCCGCTCAGGCGAGGCCAAGAATACGCTCCGTCTTGCTGACGGCTGCCGCCGTGCCGACATCGAACCACAGCCCCTGATGCACCACCCCGAACAGGCGGCCTTCGGCAGCGGCCCTGTCCCACAAAAGGTTCATCGAGAACGGGCCTGCGGGCGCGCCGTCGAACAGCCGTTTCGACAGCATCTGCAGGCCGGTGTGCGCAAATGGCGCCACCCGTCCAGAACGGCGGCGGGTCAACCGCCCCTGCGGGTCCATGTGAAAATCGCCGAGGTTGCCGTGAAAATGCGCGCGCGCCTGCGGTGCCAGCAGCAACAGCGCGTCCATTTCGTCGGGCTGCCAGCGTTCCGCCATCAACCGCACCGCGCCGATCGGGCCGTCGATCCACACATTGTCGGCGTTGATCGCGAGGAAGGGGTCGGCCTCGATCAGCGGCAGGGCCTTGGTAATGCCGCCGCCGGTTTCCAGCAGTTCCGCACGTTCGTCCGAGATCGTCACCCGGATGCGCGATGGCCGCGCCGCCAGATGCGCCTCCAGACCATCGGCCATATAGTGCACATTCACCACCACATGCTCGACGCCGCCATCGGCCAGGGTGCGAAGCGACCATTCTAGCAGCGACCGCCCGCCGACTTCGACAAGAGGCTTCGGGCGCGTTGCGGTAAGCGGCCGCATGCGTTTGCCAAGCCCCGCCGCCAGCACCATCGCGCTTTTGGGGGCCGCGATCATCTGCACCAGCCTTCGCGAAGGTGGTCGGGCACGTTGGCGTCGAACCAGTTCCTGACGGGGGCAAGCGCCGGGTGCCGGAAATTGCGCATCAGATAGCCCCACACGCGCGGCAGGCGCTCGACATAGCCGCGCTTGCCGTCGCGGTCGCGCAGGCGGACAAAGACGCCCAGAATCTTCACGTTCCGCTGCGCGCCAAGCACTTCATAGGACGTGCGGAATGCCTCGGTGTCGGTGATGCCTGCCGCGCGGGCATATTCCGCCAGCATCGCCTTTTCCAGCCGGGGCGGAACATCGCGACGGGCATCCTGCAACAGCGAAACCAGATCATAGGCACGGTGCCCGGCCAGCGCGTCCTGAAAATCCAGCAGGCCAAGCCCCTGCACGCCCGGACGATCCGGCAGCAGCATCAGATTGTCGGCGTGATAGTCGCGCAGCGTGACGACAGGCGCCGCCGCCGTTTCCGCCAGCACATCGGCCCAGACCCGATCCCAGACTGCTGCATATTCTTCGGGATCGACGGCAATGCCGGCGGCCCTGGCATACCATTCCGCAAAGATCATCACTTCGCGCAGCAGCTCCGCCCGATCATATGGTCGCAGATCCGCCGGTGGCTGCACATCGGCAACGCCCGCCAGCAGCCGGACCGCCGAAGTGTAGATTTCTTCCTCGCGCGCCTGGCTTTGCGCCAGCACCGGGCCAACCAGATCGTCGCCGAAATCCTCGATCAGCAGAAAGCCCTGTTCCCGGTCTGCCGCGATCAGGCGCGGCGCCGAGAATCCGGCCTCCAGCAGCAATCCGGCGATGCGCAGGAACGGGCCGACATCTTCATGCGCAGGCGGCGCATCCATCAGCACGGCGCGGCGGCCGCGATCGATCACGCGGAAATAACGGCGAAAACTTGCGTCACCGGCAAGCGGGCAAACTTCGGCATCACCCCAGCCAGCCGTTTCCAGCAGGCCGCGATGCCCTTCGCGGGCAATCATCTGCGGCGATGCGGTGGCTCTGTTCCGGGCGGTTTCGTTCAGCGGGGCGGCCATCGGCCTTCCCAAGCCGGGCCTGCATCGGAAGTCAAGCGCCGCACCGGTTCACCCGCGCCATCGAGCCGCA
>NZ_DBNHFX010000070.1:0-1481 GCF_057137845.1 Sandaracinobacteroides sp.
GGGTTTCTTGTGGCCCTGGGTTTCTTGTGGCCCTGGGTTCATTTGGCAGCCGGTCAGGCCAGCACATCCAGCCGCGCGCGCAATTCCGCAGGCAGCACAAGACTGGCCGCCACCAGATTCTCGGCCAGATGTTCGGGCGACGACGTGCCGGGGATCAGCAACATGTTCGGCGCACGCTGAAGAAGCCACGCCAGCGCCACCTGCATCGCGCTTGCCCCCACTGCTGCCGCCACGCGCGCCAGTTCATCAGACTGCAACGGCGTCAGGCCGCCCAGCGGAAAGAATGGCACATAGGCGACACCATCGGCCGCCAGTGCGTCGATCAGTGCGTTGTCGACCCGGTGGATCAGGTTGAAGTGATTCTGCACACAGACGATCGGGCAGATGCGCCGCGCCTGCGATACCTGCGTGGGCGTGACGTTCGACAAGCCGATGTGGCGGATCAGGCCTTGCTGCTGCAACCCGGCCAGCACCTCGATGCTTTCCTCCATCGGCCCTTCCGCCGGACCCTGCGCAAAGAACGCGCGCATGTTCACCACATCCAGCACATCGACGCCAAGGTGGCGCAGATTGTCGTGAACGGCGCTTTTCAGTTCGTCCGCTGAAACCGCGCGCAGCCACTCTCCGTTCGGGCCGCGCCGGGCACCCACCTTGGTGACGATCACCAGGTCGTCGGGATAGGGGTGCAGCGCCTCGTGGATCAGGCGGTTCACCACATGCGGGCCGTAATAGTCGCTGGTGTCGATGTGGTTGACACCAGCCGCAACCGCCGCCCGCAGCACGGCCACGGCGCGGCGATGGTCGGCGGGCGGTCCCCACACTCCGCGCCCGGCAAGCTGCATCGCGCCAAACCCCATGCGCCGCACGGCACGATCGCCCAGCAGAAAGGTATCCGGCCGTTTCATCGCACCAAATTCAGGCAAACTATGGGTAAATTGCAAGCCCGGCATGGCAGCATCGGCGCTTCTGGGCAGGGGAGTGGTGCCGGCTGCAGGAATCGAACCCGCGACCCCCTGATTACAAATCAGGTGCTCTACCAACTGAGCTAAGCCGGCGTGTGACGCCCCCTAATGGAAACGCCCGGGATGTGCAATTCGGCTTGCCATCAGCCGGAATTGCGCAGCGCCGTTGCAATCGCGTTCACGCTGAGTTGCAGGCCGACTGCGATGCGCGGATCGGTTTCCCCTGCGCGGTGGCGCTTCATCAGTTCCACCTGCAACAGGTTCAGTGGTTCCAGATAGGGAAGGCGCAGCCGCACCGACGTATCCAGCACCGGCGACCGTTCGAGCAGCCGCGTCTGCGCGGTTGCTGCAAGCAGCCCGTCCACTGCCTCGGTCCAGCCGCTGCGGATTTGTCCGAACAGCGGCGCACCCTCGGCGCCGGCCAGCTCGGCGTAGCGCGCGGCAATCCCCATGTCGGACTTGGCCAGCACCATCTCCATGTTGGCCAGCATCGTCTGGAAGAACGGCCACTGTTCGGCC
>NZ_DBNHFX010000071.1:0-9370 GCF_057137845.1 Sandaracinobacteroides sp.
TCGACTGGCCATAGCCCCAGAGCAGCGATGTGGTGGGACCGACCGTAACGTCGGCCGAAACGAAGTAAGGGCCGGGGAACCATGTGTCGCCGGCAACAAGGCCGAACTGGTTCAGGACCGGGTTCCACGCAGCAGCTTCGCCAGCGGCAGTGCCCCACCAGCCGCCACCCAGAGACACATAGGCGTTGCCACCGTTGGCGACGAACGCCCCCATCGCGTTGGTGTCGACGAACTGTCCAAAGTGGAATACCGCGTCATAGTTGCTTGCCACGAGCGGGTCGAACAACGGAGTGTAGCTGACGGTTTTTCCCAGCGACTGGAATTGTGCTGCTGCCATGCTGAGCTGCGCCTGCGATACGCCGCTGCCTCCGGTGAGGAACAGGTAGTTGGTGCCACTGAACGTGATTGCGAGATCGTTGGCGAAGGCCGTTGTGCCTGCGGCATAAGGCGCATCATAGGCGAAGTTGGACAATTGCCATTCATCGCCGGATACAACCAGCGTTCCGGCCGCCATCGCCGCAGACGACACGCCGGCCATGGCCATGGTCAACACAATGCGTAGGCATGCTTTTTTCATGTGATCTCCCTCATGTTTCCAGTTCTGTGGATATTGCAAAAGCTCAGGCACGAGCGCCGGCAGACTTGCGCCTGCGTGCAGCCATGCCGACTAGGCCGAAGCCGGCGATCAGCATCGCCCAGGTGGCCGGTTCCGGCACTGCCGCGACCGACAGTGAAACCCCGCCTCGGTTGTCGGTAAGATGGTCGTCGTAGATGAAGAACTTGACGTCGCCCGCCTGAGCGAGGGTGAACTTCATCGAATAGATTGCGGAATGCGCGAATGACGTGGCCGCCGAGCCGAAATAGCCGTCCTCGCCGCCAAGCGGGCCGAGGCCTCCGGACGCGTCGCCGTCGCCGAATTTGTAAAGCGTCGAATCGGCGATGATGCGGGCGCTGTTCTCCCATCCGCTCCGGCAATGCAGGCCGTCGCCGTTGCAGCCGCTTTCCCCGCTCCACCGGCTGAAGGCGGTGTATGCGTCGGTCACGAACCGGACTTCGTAGGTTCCGGCGTCGAGGCTGACCGATACTGCGTTGGCCCCGTCCATCGACGTGTTGGTCCGCCCGTCGACATTGACGATCGTTGCAGCGCCGACAGGAGCAGAGATCGCCAGAAGAGCGCCAGCAAGCACAAACAGTTTATTCACGAAACGACCCTTTCATACATGGCTACACATTGCCGAGTATGAATCATGCACGTTTCATGCCAATTGCTATTTGGCTGGAATTCAATGAGTTACGCAAGTCGTAGTGGCAGTATATGTAAAGCTATCCGACAGTATTGAAGGCTATTAACCACTTGCCAGCGCCCGATTGTCGGCATGGACTGCCGGATCGGGCGCTGGAACCGGGGGGTGCCTACTGCACTTTCACGCCGACGAACCGCCCGGGCGTGTTGCCACGCTGCACGAACAGCAGCACCGTGTTGCGGCCTGCCTTGCGCGCCTGATTGACGGCGTCGGCCGCCTGCTGCGGGTTGGCCACCTTGGTCTGGTTCACCGACAGGATGATGTCGCCACGTTGCAGGCCCTGTTCTGCCGCATCCGACGAGGGGTTTACGTCGGCGACCACTACCCCGTTCACCGTGTCGGGCAAACGAAGCTGCCGGCGGATTTCCGGCGTAAGCGGCTGAAGAGTGAGACCAAGCGACTTGCGCGCAGCTTCGGATGCGCTTTCCTTGCTGGAATCGTCGCCAGAATTGTCTGACTGCGCGTCCTGCCCAAGAAGCGATGCCTCGGACGGGCGCTCGCCGATCATGGCAGTCAGGGTGACTTTCTTGCCGCCACGGATGATTTCGACGGGAACGCGGGTGCCGATCGGCGTGTTGGCGATGATGTAGGACAGGCTGTCGTCCGGCGTCACGTCCTGCCCGGCGACACGCAGCACCACGTCTCCCTGTTGCAGGCCGGCGGCGCGAGCCGGGCCGCCCGGTTCGACCGAGGCGATGATCTCGCCCTGATTTTTGGGCAGGCCCAGCGACGATGCGATTGCAGGCGTAATTGCCTGAATCTGCACACCAAGATAGCCGCGTCTTACCTTGCCGCTCTTGCGGAGCTGCTCGATCACCGGCTGCGCCAGTTCGGCCGGGATCGCGAAGCCGACGCCGACATTGCCGCCCGTCGGAGAGAAGATTGCCGTGTTCACGCCGATGACGTTGCCGTTCAAATCGAACAGCGGCCCGCCCGAGTTGCCCTGATTGATCGAGGCGTCGGTCTGGATATAGCGGTCGTAGGCGCCGCCGCCCTGAATGCCGCGATGCAACGCCGACACGATGCCGGCCGTTACCGTTCCGCCCAGGCCGAACGGGTTGCCGATCGCGATCGCCCAGTCACCGACGCGGGTGCCGAGGCTGTTGCCGAACTGCACGTGCGGCAGGTTCTGCCCGTCGATCTTCAGCACCGCGAGGTCGGATAGCGGGTCGCGGCCGATCACCTTGGCGCTGTATTCGCGGCGGTCCGACAAGGTCACGGTGATGGTGTCGACCAGTTTCTGGCCGTCGCGGCCGGAAATGACGTGATTGTTGGTGACGATGTAGCCGTCGGGCGAAATGATGAAGCCCGAGCCAAGCGAAGTCGCCTCCCGTGTGACGGGCTGGCCATCGTCGCCCTGCTGTTCCTGAAAGCGGCGGAACAGGTCTTCGAGGTTGGTGCCGGGACCGAAGCGCGGGAAACGGCCGACTTCGACACGTTGCGTCGTCGAGATGTTGACGACTGCGGGTTGCAGCTTCGCCGTGAGATCGGCGAAGCTCATGGGGGCGCCGCGCGGAGGTTGCGCCGGAAGCTGCGCCTGCACCGGCGCCACAGGGGCCTGTGCAGCAGGCTGCGCAAACACCGGGATCGTGGTGGCGACGACCGCTGCAATACCGGCGGACAACCCTGCCGTCAGGATGTTGCTCTTGCGGGATGCGCGTTCAGGCCGGATGGTTCCCTCGGAAATATTGTCAGTCACACTTGGCTCCGCGTCATGGTTCATGGGGTGCTTCTGACCATTCCCGATTTAATCGCCGGTGAATGGTGCAATCAGCACGACGAAGTTGCAGCAGGTCGCGAAGGTGTCTGCATCAGTTGCCGCGACGCCCCTGAAATTCACGCAGGAATTCGTTGGATGGGCTGAGGACCACCTGGCTGTTCCCTTGCGCGAAGCTTTTACGATACGCCTCCATCGAACGATAGAAGGTATAGAATTGCGGATCCTTGCCGAAGCTTTCGGCATATACCCGCGCCGCCTGCGCATCGGCTTCGGCACGGATGATCTGCGCGTTCTTGGCGCCCTGGGCGCGAATGGTCAGTGCTTCCTGCTGACGGGCGGTGCGCATACGCTCGAATGCGGCGTCCAGCGGGCTTCCCGTCGGAAGATCGGCGCGCTTGATCCGCACGTCGATGATTTCGGCACCATAGGCCTTGGCTGAACGGTTCACCGCGTCCTGAATATTTTCCATCGACCGCCCGCGCTCCGGCGACAACATGGTGTCGAAGCGCTGGGTTCCAAGTTCGTTGCGGATGCGCGACGACAGGATGCGCGACAGTTCTTCAGTCAGCCGCTCTTCGGTGCGCACGGTCTGGTACATGCGCACCGGATCGACGATGCGATACCGCGCAAACGCATCGACGACAAGCCTGAGCTGGTCGGTCGAGAGCACCGTCTGCGGCGGAATATCCAGCGATATGATGCGCTTGTCGAACATGATGGCGTTCTGCAGGAACGGCGTGATCATGACGAGGCCCGCCCCGGTCTCACCGAAGCGCTGGTCAGGCTGGAAGGTGTTGACGGTTGCCACGGGACGGCCGAACTGCAGCACGATCGCCTGCTCGTCTTCCGGCACGCGGAGGACAGCGCTGAACAGGATCGCTGCTGCCGCAAGGACGGCAACGCCGCCGCCGATCAGGGTGCGCTGGTTCATCACTGCCCCTCCTGCCCGGCGGCCTTGGCGCGCCGCTGAATTTCCGGCAGCGGCAGATAGGCCTGCACGCCGGGGGCCTCGATCACGGTGGTATCTACCTTGCCAAGAACATTTTCCATCGTTTCCAGATACATCCGCTTTCTGGTTACTTCGGGTGCCAAACGATACTCGGCATAGACCTTGTCAAAGGCCGCTGTTGCACCCGCTGCCTGTGCCTGCACTTGCTGCGCATAGGCACGCGCCTGGTTCAGGAACTGCTGGGCGTCCTGCTGGGCGGCCGACACGTCCTTGAATGATTCATCGACCGCAACCGGCGGATCCGCCTTGTTGATGTCGACACCCTGCACCAGCACGCCCGAACGATAGCTGTCGAGGATTTCCTGCACCCGTTCACGGACCTGTTCGGCAATCGCAGCCCGTTCCGGGCCGATGGCGTTGTTCAAGGTCGAGCGGCCGATGATTTCGCGCATGGCGGATTCGGTTGCATCGCGGACCGTCGCGTCCGGGTCGGCTACCTGAAACAGATAGTCCTCGGCGTTTTTGATCCGCCAGCGCACGGCGTAGGCGATACTGATGACGTTGCCGTCTCCGGTGATCATCAGGTTTTCGTTCTCGCCACTGCCGGAACCGACGAGGGTGGTGCGGATGTCCTCGAATCGGACTTTCGTTACCTGATCGATCGGCGTCGGCAACTTCAGGTGGAAGCCCGGCGTTGCCGTCGAGGAGTATTTCCCGAATCTGGTGACGACCGCCTGTTCGCCTGCACCGACCTGATAGGCGGAAAGTGTAGCGACCAGAATAAGCGCCGCCCCGCCGACGATCAGGCCCCATGGCAGATTGGGCGCCGAGCCGCCTTCGTTGCCGTTGCCGCCGCTGCTTCCACCGCCACCCAGATTGCGCAGCCGCTCCTGGCTGCGGCGGATGAAGTCGTCGAAATCGGGCGTGCCGGGCTGGCGTGAGCGCTCTCCACGCGGGTCAGGCGTTTCGCCCCACGGGTTGCGCGGCCCGTTGCCGCTGCCCTGTGGGCGGTCGCCCCCTTGCGCTCCCCATGGATTTCGGCGCTTGCCGCCTTCGCCCTTGCCGCTCGGATCCTCGCCGTCCTCGTTGTTCTGCCAGGGCATGTGCGCCTTTCTGTCGCTTCCGTCGAACGCAATTGCGGGTCCGGTTGGTCGGGTATAGAGCCGTCGATCACAGAAAGCGAGGGCGCTGATGGTAGACAGGCAGAGCGCTGAACGGTTGCTGGCCGCAATGGCCGATCCCAAGCGTGGCGGTTCCTTGATGGATGGCGGGCGCGTGTCCGGCCTCGTCGTGCGCGACGATGGCAGCGCAGGGCTGGTGCTCGACGTGTCGGACCTTGCCAAGGCCGAGGCGCAGGCATTGGAAATCGCAGTCGGCAAGCGGCTGCGGCTGGGGGGCTTCCAGTCGGTCAGGGTGATTCAGACGGCCGAACGCGGCGCCATGCCCGACGAGGACGCAGCAGCGATACCGGGCGTCCGCCATATCCTTGCGGTAGGCGCTGGAAAGGGCGGGGTCGGCAAATCGACGATTGCCGCCGGGCTGGCGCTGGCCCTGAAGCGCCGGGGCCTGAAAGTCGGGCTGCTGGATGGCGATATTCAGGGGCCGTCCTTGCACATTCTGCTGGGCGTTACCGAAAAGGCGACGGCAACCGCCGAAAAGCGCCTGGTGCCGATCCGCGCGCACGGACTGAAGATGCTGAGCATGGGCGTGATGACCGACCCGGACAAGGCGGTCGCATGGCGTGGCCCGATGGTCGCGGGCGCGATGATCCAGATGGCGACGATGGCCGACTGGGGCGATCTCGACGTGCTGGTGGTGGACTTGCCGCCCGGCACCGGCGACGTGCACCTGTCGCTTGCGCAGAAGCTGAAACCCAGCGGTGCGATCGTCGTTTCGACGCCGCAGGAACTGGCGCGCGCCGACGCGAGGCGCGCGGTTGCCTTTTTCGGCCAGTTGATGGTGCCGGTGCTGGGTGTCGTGATGAACATGGCCGGCATGCCCGGTCCGGGCGGCGCAATGCTCTATCCGTTCGGCCGGCCGGAAGGCGAACTGGCGCCAGGCACACCGACGCTGGCTGAGCTTCCACTCGATCCCGTGGTCGTCGAGGCGTCGGACGCCGGGCGTCCGCTGGAAAAAGGGCCAGTGGCCGCCGGTCTCGATCGGGTGGCCGAAGCGGTGGCCCGCAAACTCAGCCTGTAGCGCGGGCTACTGCCCTGCAACCGTCATGCCGTCGACGCGCAGGCTGGGCGCGTTGGTGGCATGACGCAGCGCAAGGTCGTTTGCGGGGGTCAGGTGCAGGAACATGTCGGCCAGATCGCCGGCGATGGTTGCCTCGGTTACTGGTTCGGCAAGCATGCCGTCGCGGATCATGAACCCCGAGGCCCCACGGCTGTAGTCGCCTGTCAGCAGATTGACACCCATGCCAATGAGTTCATTTACATAGAGGCCGATCTTTATATCCTTGATCAGTTCGTCGAGTGTTACACGTCCTGCTTCCATCCACAGGTTTGAAGTGGAAATGCCGGCCGGTCCGCTGCTGCTGCGGCTGGCGTGGCCGGTAGGCTGACGGCCGAGTTGCCGGGCGGAACTGTTGTCCATCAGCCAGCCTGTCAGCCGGCCCTTGTCGATGATCGAGCGTGGCGCAGTTGGCAGGCCCTCGCCGTCGAACATGCGCGATCGAAGGCCGCGCACCAGATGCGGTTCGTCGCGGATGGTGATACCCGGCGCGAAGATCTGTTCGCCCTCGCGGTCGAGGAGAAAGCTAGTCCGCCGGGCGATCGACGACCCCGTGATTGCCCCCAGCAGATGTCCGATGATCGTTGCCGACACCCGCTTGTCGAACACGACAGGCATTGCGCCGGTCGGGGCCTTGGTGGGGTTCAGGCGCCTGATCGTGCGTTCGCCGGCACGGCGGCCGATGTCGAGCATGCTGTCCAGATCGACGAGGTGGCGGGTAGCGTGCCATGCATAATCCCGCTCGCGCGCGTCGCCGTCTCCGGCGATCACCACTGCCGAGGCAGACACCGACGTGCCGGTGCTGACACCGCGAAAGCCGTGCGAGGTGGCGAGCACGGCAATGCTGGCGCCGGCGCCTGCCGACCCGCCTTCGGAACTGGTGATACCCGGCACGGCGCGCGCAGCGTCTTCGGCCTCCAGCGCCATTTCCTTCAGTCGCGCGGCCGACAGGGTTTCAACGGCCCCATCGAACAGATCGAGGTCGGGGAACGGGCCGGATGCCAGCATTTCGGCTGGCGCCAGAGCGGCATAGGGGTCGCTCGTTGCTTCGCGCGCCATGGCGATTGCGCGTTCCACCGCTTCCGAAAGCGCCATGGGCGACATGTCTGAAACCGAGACCTGTGCGGAACGGTCGCCGAGAAACACCCGCAGGCCGATTTCCTCGCCCTCGGAACGGGAAATGTCCTCGAGCGTGCCAAGCCGCACACCAATACCAGTGGAAGATTCGCCGAAATAGCCGGCGTCGGCGGCATCCGCCCCGGCTTGGGCAGCGAGGCCGAGAAGGTGATCGAGGCGCTCGGTGGCCTGTTCCGGTGTCAGCATCGCGCTGGTCTAGGCGTGCGCACCGAATGCGGCAAGCAGCAGCGGCAAAACCAGCAAGGCGCCGGCAAGCTGGTTCGATCGAAAGCGCATCAGCGCCGACGCGGTATTGCGGCGGTCCAGCGTTGCCACCTGCCAGATGAAGTGCAGCGTGGCCGGCACCAGCCCCCAATAGGCCGTGGCCGACGCCATCCAGCGCCAGAGCGCCAGCGCCAGCAGCGCGATCGTTGCCGCATAAAAGATGCCGACGCCGGGCCTGAGCCATGCCCCCATCGCCCGCGCCGAGGATTTTACCCCGACAAGCGCATCATCCTCGATGTCCTGGGCGGCGTAGATGCTGTCGTAGCCAAGCGTCCAAGCGATACCGGCAGCATAGACCAGCAGCATCACCGGCAGGTCGGCCCTTAATTCCGGTGCAGCGGCCGCCCAGCCCACGGGGATGCCCCAGTTGAAGGTAAGGCCAAGCCATGCCTGCGGCCACCATGTGATGCGCTTCATGAACGGGTAGGCGGCAACCAGCAGCAGCGAAGCCAGCGCCACGATCTGCGCCTGCCGTGGCAGTAGCAGCAGAACGCCAAGCCCCGCGATCGACATTGCCACCAGAAACAGTGTCGCGTGGCTGACGCTGATCGCCCCCGATGCAACCGGCCGGCTGGCGGTTCTGGCAACTTGCCGATCGAGGTTGCGGTCAACGATGTCGTTATAGATGCATCCTGCCGAGCGCATCGCCACTGCGCCGACGATGAACAGCGGCCACAACGGCCACCAGCCCTGAACCGGCGCCAGAAATGCCCCCATCAGGCATGGCCAGAACAAGAGCCAGGTGCCTGCGGGGCGATCGAAACGGGCGAGCCGCGCGTAAAGCGCCATGCGCGGGGGCAGATGATCGACCCAACTGGCGATGGCGTCCGGGGTCATTGAGTCGGCCTGTTGCGTGGCGCGCAGACGCGCCGGTCTGGCCGCATCGTCAGGCGGCGACGTCGAAGGGAACGATCTCGCCCGACAGGTAAAGCTGGCGCGCCTTCACCCTGCTCAGCTTGCCCGACGAAGTCCGGGGCAGGGTGCGCGGCGGAACCAGTTCGACGACGCAGCTCATGCCGGTGATCGAGCGGACCTTGTCGCGGATCGCCTTTTTCAGGCGGGTGCGTTCTTCAAGGTCGGTCGTCCGGCACTGGACGAGGACGGCGGGCGCTTCCTCTCCCTGCGGGGTGGTGATCGAAAAGGCTGCGATGTCGCCCGCTTTGAACCCCTCGAGTTGTTCGATCGCCCACTCGATGTCCTGCGGCCAGTGGTTCTTGCCGTTCAGGATGATCATGTCCTTGGCGCGGCCGACGATGAACAGGTGTCCGTCGACCAGATATCCCATGTCTCCGGTGTCGAGCCAGCCGTCGGCCGAGAGGCAGGCGGCGGTTGCTTCCGGATCGCGGAAATAGCCTTCCATCACCCCGAGGCCCCTGACCAGCACTCGGCCGATCTGTCGATCGGGCAGCACCGCACCATCTTCGTCGCGGATGTCGATGCTGAGACCCTTCAAAGCGACCCCGCAATCGACCACAGCACGATGGCGGGCAGGGCGCTCGTTACTTGAAGGGAGGCTTGCAATGCCTTCACCTGCAAGTTTTTTTTCGTCCACAAGGTCGCAGACGATGCCTTGCCCCAGTGGTGAAACGGTAACGGCCAGCGTTGCCTCGGCAAGGCCGTAGCTGGGGGTGAAGGCGCCGGCGTCGAAGCCCGCATCGGCGAATGCATCGACGAAGGCCTGGCAGATATCCGGCCGGATCATGTCGGCGCCATTGCCTGCGATCCGCCAGCGCGAAAGGTCGAAGCGGCCGGCAACGTCGG
>NZ_DBNHFX010000072.1:0-5529 GCF_057137845.1 Sandaracinobacteroides sp.
TGCCCGCAACCGACCCGATGGCAGGCAAGCTTGCAGACGCTGCTGCAAAGCGGCAGGCGGCGGCGATCGCCGGCGCGGCAGCCGCAGCCAGGTCGCCGACGACTGCATTCCAGGCGGGCGGCGCCTACATGGGTGCAGGCCAGTATCCGCAGGCGATCGCGGCGTTCACCACCGCCGAAAAGGGGACGAATGCAGCCACCGCCTCGCTGTTCAAGGGCATCGCCCAGCTTCGCGCCGGCAACGCTGCGGCCGCCAAGGCCACCTTCGGCAAGATTCCATCCGGCGACGTGTCGGAAATCGCCGGGCTGTGGCAGCTCTACGCTTCGACCAAGGGTTAACTTCCCGACCGCTCAGGCAAGCGTGCGGAAATAGCCGGCCGATAACAGGCCGGTCCACACATCAGGGGGGCTTCGTGCCCCCCTTTTTTTGTGTTCAGCCTTCGAGGGCGATCAGGCTGATCTGGCGGCCATAGTCCGGCTCGCGCGCGATCGTCGTCCGCCGATAGCTGAAAAACCGTTCCGCATCGGCCTTCGTGTCGACGCCCAGGCCCTCGGCCCGCATGACCCCGGCAGCGGCCAGCCGGAACAGACAGAACCCCTCCAGATCGAAGAATGCATGCCCGGCGCGGCCATCGGTGAAAAACGCGCCATATTCCTGATCTGCGGTTTCAAAGCGGGCGCGAAATCCTTCATCCACCTCGTAGGATCGACGGCCTATGCAGGGGCCGACGGCAGCCGTGATCCGCGCCCGGTCGGCGCCCAGCTTCACCATCGCGTCGACGGTCGCAACGATGACGCCGCCAAGCGCCCCCTTCCATCCGGCGTGCGCGGCGCCGATCACGCCCGCCTGCGCATCCTCCAGCAGCAGCGGCGCGCAATCGGCCGTCAGCACGCCAAGCGCGATGCCGGGTCGGTTCGTCACCAGCGCATCTGCTTCGGGGCGGGCGGCATCTTCCCAGATGCCCGCTTCGACGACGCGCGCGCTATGCACCTGATGCACGGTCGCCAGCCGGGCCGTTGGTGCGACTGCCGCAAGCGCCCGCCCACGGTTTTCCCTGACGTTCACGGGATCATCACCCGAACCAAGCCCGACATTCAAACTGTCGAACAGGCCCGCCGAAACACCGCCGGTGCGGCCCAGAAATCCGTGGCCGAAAGTGATCAACCCCGCCTTCAGCACCGTTGCCATCACAACTCCAGCCGCAGGATGCGATCGTCATCGACGGTGTTGCCGACGGCGAACGGATATTTCCCGACTTCGATGAATCCGTGCCGCTCGTAGAAGCGCCGCGCCCGATGGTTGCCGATCCAGACGGTCAGATACAGATCCTGCATCGTGCGGCCGCGCGCTTCGGCGATCGCCTGCGCCATCAACGCATCAGCAAGGCCGGTGCCCTTGGCTGCTTCATCCAGATAGAGCTGCCGCAGCGTCCACCAGCGGCGGCCTTGCAGCAGATCGGCGATATGCGCATCCAGATCATAGGGGCCAAGGGTTGTATAGCCAAGCAACCGGCCGGCCCGATCCGTCCCCAGAAAGACGGCGAATTCCACCGACGTGCATTCGTCCAGGAATCGCTCCTCGGTGCAGCCCGCCAGAAATTCCGCCAGTTCCTCTGGCGGATAGAGGTGGGCGAATGTCGCCGTGAAGCTGCGATGAAACAAGTCGCGGATGGCGGCGGCATCCGCCGCCACAGCGCGTCTGATCTGATATTCCATAACCTGTTCCCGGCGCTCAGGCCGCTACTACGCGCCCGGCGTGGACTTCGCGGAAATGCCGACGCAGGCTCACCTTGTCGATCTTCCCCGAGCCAAGCTTCGGCAGCGGCTGATCCGATACCCAGACCCGTGCCGGCACCTTGAACTGCGCAAGCTCGCGGCCGACGAACTGGATCACGGCCTCGCCCTCCAGATGCTCGCCGGGTTTCGGGAACACCACCGCACCGACGATTTCGCCCAGCCGGTCGTCAGGCAGGCCGAACACTGCCGCTTCTGCAACCGACGGATGGTTGTAGATCGCGGCTTCCACCTCGACAGCCGAGATATTTTCACCGCCACGGATGATGATGTCTTTCTTGCGATCGACGATGAACAGATAGTCCTCGGCATCCAGCCGCCCAAGATCGCCTGTGCGGAACCAGCCATCGGCGGTGAATGCGGCGGCGCTCGCTTCGGGGTTGTGCCAATAGCCGCGCGCATTGGCCGATGAACGAATGCACACTTCGCCGATTTCGCCGACGCCCAGTTGCTTCATGTCGTCGTCGAAGATGCCGATATCGACCATCGGCTTGCTGGCCCGCCCCGTCGAATCCGGCTTCAGGCGGTAGTTGCCGCGCAGGTTGCCGGCGCCAACGCCGTTGGTTTCCGTCAGGCCATAGCCGATCGCCGGGTTCTTGCCCGGAAACGCCTTGACCAGCCGCTCGACATGTTCGGGCGGGCGCGGCGCGCCACCGGCCGCAATATCGAGCAGTGACGAAAGATCATATTTGTCGCGGTCCGGATGCTGCATCAATTCCAGGCTCATGGTCGGGACGCCGACGAAATAGGTGCATTTTTCCTTTTCGATCAGTTGCAGCGCCTCGCCCGCATCCCAGCGATACATGATCACCATCTTGCGGCCGATCGCAATCGACACCAGCAGGATCGGCACCAGCCCGGTGATATGGAACAGCGGCACGTTCAGCAGCATCACCTGCTGGGCCGGCAATGCCGTTCCTTCCGCCGTCGCCAGTTGCAGCATGGCAAGGCCCTGCACCAGATAGTTCAGCGAACCGGAAACCACCGCCCGGTGGGTGGAAACCGCCCCCTTCGGCGCGCCGGTCGAGCCGGACGTGTACATGATGGTCGCATCGTCTTCGGGATAGATCGGCGGCAGAAACGACGGCGCCTCGGGGCTGGCGGCCATTGCATCCTCCAGCGTCTCGACACCAAGCTGCGCCGCCACCTGATGCCCGGTGCGCACGGCGACGATCGCTGCCGACAGACCGGCAATGTCGCGCAGGCGGCGGACGCGTTCCTCGTCGGCAAAGGCGACGCGGGTTCCCGAATCGCGCAGCGCATAGGCCAGTTCCTCGGGCTTCAGCCAAGCGTTCATCGGCACGACCACCGCGCCCACCATCGTCGCGCCAAGGAACAGCGACACCCATTCGGGATAGTTGCGCATGGCGATCGCCACCCGGTCGCCCTTGGAAATACCGAACCGCGATTGCAGCGTCGCCGCAATCCGGATCGACTGCTTCTGAATGTCGGCGAAGGTGTAACGCTCGCCCTGGTAGACTATGAACTCCTTGTCGGCGTTGGCCATCAGGAAAAAGGCCAGATAATCGCGCAACGACTGCGGTGCATGTTCAAAGACCGGATAGTCCGCACCACGGATATTCGCAGTCGTCACCGCCAGTTGCCCACCGGGCGCGGTGATTGCCGCAACCGCTGCATCCAGTGCCTTGTCGAGTTCAGTCAACGCCATGTTCCGTTCGTCCTCGTCTGTTCTCAATAGTCCAGCATGCGGGCAATGCGGTCGCCCTGAAATGCCGAATCGCCAAAGGTTTCCTGCGCCGCGCGCGCCCGCTTCATGTAGAAGCCGATGTCGAATTCATCGGTCATGCCGATGCCGCCGTGCATCTGCACCGCCTCGTTGGTGGCAAGGATGCAGACATCGCCCGCCTTTGCCTTGGCAAGCGCGGCGAAAAACGGCGCGCGCTCGTCGCCGGCGTCGATTGCCGTCAGCGCCTTCAACGTGGCCGAGCGCGCCAGTTCCACCTCGCAGAACAGGTGGGCCGCACGATGCTGCAATGCCTGAAAGCTGCCGATCTTCACGCCGAACTGTTCGCGGTTCTTCAGATAGTCGACCGTGGTGTCGAAGCTCTGGGCGCTGACGCCCAGCATTTCCGCTGCAAGGCAGGCGCGCCCCGCATCGAGCGCGGCTTCCAGAATCGCATGGCCCCCGCCGACGGCACCCAGAACATCGGCGCCGTCCACCTGCACCCCGTCCAGCGTGATCCGCGCGGCATTGCGGCTGTCCACCATCGAACGGCGGGCGACCGATACGCCCTTCGCCTTCGGGTCGACCAGAAACAGCGTGATGCCTTCCGGCGCATCGTCGGCGCCCGAAGTGCGCGCGGCAACGATCAGCCGGTCGGCCACATGGCCATCCAGCACGAACGGCTTTTCCCCGCTCAGCATGAAGCCGTTGCCCGCGCTTTCGGCGCGTGCCGCCACGAACGACGGCTGGTGGCGCGCCTTTTCGTCGGCCGCCAGCGCAACGATCAGCTTGCCTCCGGCGATGCCGGGCAGCAGCGTCGCCTTCTGTTCATCGCTGCCGCCACGGGCGATCGCCGTTGCCGACAGGATCGACGCCGACAGGAACGGCGAAAGCGAAAGGTTGCGGCCGATCGCTTCCTGGATGATGCCGGCCGCGACCATGCCCAGCCCGGCACCGCCGAACTGTTCCGGAATGGCGACACCGGCAAACCCCATTTCGGCCATCCTGGCCCAGAGGTCGCGGTCGTATCCGGCGGCATCATGCGAATCGCGCAGGCTGCGCAACTGCTGCACGGGCGCATGTTCCGCAAAGAAACCGTCGGCCGATTCCTTCACCATCCGCTGTTCTTCATTGAGGACGAGGCTCATGGGTTCATGCTCCCGGAAGCTGGAGGACGCGCTTGGCGATGATGTTCAACTGCACTTCCGACGTTCCGCCTTCGATCGAGTTGGCACGGCTGCGCAGCCATCCGCGCGCAAGGTCGCCGTCGCGCGAGCCTTCGCCTTCCCATGTCAGCATGTCGGTGCCACCGATGCTCATCAGCAGTTCCTGCCGCTTCTTGTTCAGTTCGGTGCCGTAATATTTCAGCATCGACGACATCGCGCCCATGCCCTGCCCGGCTTTCGCTTCGTCCTTGGCGCGTTCCATCGTCAGGGCAAAGGCATGCGAATCGATTTCATGGCGGACGATCTCCGCCCGCAGCAGGCCGTCTTGCAGTTGCCCCTCGGCGTTGGTGCCGATCGCCCGGCGCGCAACTTCGTGCATCGGCCGGCTGCCGCCGCCGCTGATGCCGAAATCGCCGCCGATCATTTCCCGCTCGTGGGTCAGCAGATATTTGGCGATGTCCCAGCCCTTGCCGGGCGTCCCCACCAGATTCTGCGCGGGCACCCGCACCCCATCGAAGAATGTCTGGCAGAAGGGCGAATTGCCCGAAATCAGCAGAATGGGGCTGGTGGTGACGCCGGGGCTTTCCATGTCGAACAGCAGGAAGCTGATCCCGAGATGCTTGGTCGACGCGTCGGTCCGCACCAGACAGAAGATCCAGTCGGCCTTGTCGGCGTAGCTGGTCCAGATCTTCGAGCCGTTGACCACATATTCGTCGCCCTCGAGGACGGCCGACGTCCGCAGCGAGGCAAGGTCTGATCCGGCGCCCGGTTCGGAATAGCCCTGGCACCAGCGGATTTCACCGCGCGCGATTCGCGGCAGATGTTCTTTCTTCTGCGCTTCGTTGCCATATTTCAGCAGCGCCGGGCCAAGCATCCAGATGCCGAA
>NZ_DBNHFX010000073.1:0-6355 GCF_057137845.1 Sandaracinobacteroides sp.
TTCTTCGCCATCTTCTGTCCCCTTCCTCGTTCGCGGCTTGCTACAAAACGCGAATAGTTGAATCGCAGGGACCCTGATCTTTGGACGCTACTCCTGACCGACCTTCAAATTGTTACGATCTGTTAACTATATAGGCAAAAACATGACAAGTGTCAAGCAAAGGCGCCGTCCGGAGCGGCGCCGAAGGGCACGAAAAAGGGCCGCTCCAAGTTGCGGAGCGGCCCTTCCGGATATGCCTTGTGGCTATGCCTTTACTGAAAGCGCGCCATGAGCTGCATGCCGACGACGCGCGGCGCCGTCGTCAGGACGTAGTTCGGCCGCAACACGGCGCCGTTGTAGCGCCAGCCGAGCTGCGTTGCGCTTGCCAGCCCGTTCGTCAGCGCCGACATCCCGATGGTGTTGAACAGGTTGTTGGCGAACAAATAGACGCCCCAGCGCCCCTCGTCCTTCTCGAGGCCGAGACGCAGGCCGACAGTGGCATAGCCCGGCAGCGTATAGAGCGCCGCGCCGCCAGGCGTGCCGCCAGGCCCGTTCGGGTAGGCCGCGGCATAGCGCGGCAGGTTGTAGGTGGTCAGCGCGCTGCTGCGATAGCTGAGGTTGGCGTGATAGATGATCGCCAGATCATTGCCGACCGGCGTGCTGTAGTCCGCGCTCGCCTGAAGTGTCCACTTGGGCGAATAGGGGATCGGATCCCCGGACTTGCCGGCGGCGATCGTCGCGCAGCCGGTGGTGCCGGGAACGAACGGAACCGGGCATGGCGTGATGCCGCTCGGCAGCGACTGGTCGCCCTTCAGCTTCGCGTCGATGTAGCTGCCCGAAAGCTTCAGCGCGAGGCCGTCGGCCGGGAACAGCGCGGTATCGAACTCGATGCCCTGGATCCGCGCCGTGCTCGAGCTGTTGGTGATGAAGCCGAAGGCGTTGTTATACGACGCCGAGACCTGCATGTTGGTCCAGTCCATGCGGAAAATATTGGCGTTCAGCACCAGCTGGCGGTCGAGCCAGGTGGTCTTGATGCCCGCCTCATAGTTCCAGACCTTGTCGGCGCTGTAGATTGCTGCATAGCTCGGCAGGCCCAGCGTCTGGTTCACGCCGCCCGGCCGATAGCCCTGCGTCGCCGATGCATAGGCCATCACGTCCTGGTTGAACTCGTAGTCGACGCTGAACTTCAGCAGCGTCCCCTTCTCGTCGCCCAGCGATGTCAGCGGCGGCTGCCGCGTGTTGCCGGCGATGTAGCTCGGGATGATGACGGTCGAAGTCGTGCTCTTCTTGTATTTGAAGTAGCGGATGCCGCCGGTCACGCTCAGCTGGCTGGTGATGTCCCAGGTGGCTTCGGCAAAGCCTGCGAACTGCTCCAGCTTGTCGTCGATCGTGCGGTCGAGTCCGACTGAATCTACGCCGACGGTGTAGGTGTTCCCTGCCGGATAGCCGATCGGATAGAGCTGGATGCCGGTCACCGGATCCGCCGGGCTGAGGATCGACCGCGTGAAGTTCTTGCGGTTGCTGTGGTAGAAGCCGATCGTCCACTTGATGTCGTTGCGATCGTCGGCAAGGCGGATTTCCTGCGTCGACGTCTTGTTCGACTGCGGCTGGAAGGTCGTGCTGTTGCCGTAGCCGTTGACCATCTGCTGATAGCCCGCGCCATCGCAGGTCGTGCCGACGATATAGCCGCTGATGCAGTCATTCTGGAAGTTCGCGAAGCCCGGAATGGTGGCCGGGTTGCCGGCAAAGGCAGGAACGATCCCGCGCGTATGGTTCACCGACTGGAAGCGCGCGAAATAGGGCGTGTAGTCGAACTTGTAGGTCAGGTAGCGGTCGCTGTACGAGGCCGCCGCCGTCAGGGTGGCGAAATCCAGATCCCAGTTCAGCGTGCCCGAAAACAGCTTCATCCGGTCGGTCTGCGGCTGCCGCATCAGCATCGGCTGATTGTACCGCTTGCCGGTCAGCAGATACTCGGTGTGATTCCAGTCGGCCCGGTGGCCGGTGCGATCCTGATAGACCGCCATCAGGTCCAGTGTGATCGCATCCGAAGGCTGGAAGCGGGCGGTGATTCGGCCGCCGTAGCTCCGGCTGGCGTTCATGTTGCTGAGGCCGAGCATATCGTTGTCGAGGTAGCCGGCGGTGCGATCATAATAGCCGACGGCGCGCAGACCCAGCAGCCCGTCGATCACCGGCACGTTGACCATGGCGTTGATCTGGCTGCCGATCGCGCCGCCGCTGTCGGCCGCAGTGTTCAACTGCCCGTCGACCGCGCCTTCGTAGCGATCGAGCTTGGGCTTGGCGAAGATGATGCGCATCGTGCCGCCCATCGAACTTGCGCCATAGAGCGTGCCCTGCGGGCCGCGCAGCACTTCGGCGCGCTCCACGTCGAACAGGCGCAGGCTGGGCTGGGTACCGCCGGCATCGTTCGAGACGCCGCCGGTGCCGCTCAGCGGCACGTCGTCATAATAGATGCCGACCAGCGCTTCGCCGGTCGCATAGAGGTTGCGGATGATGACGCGGCTGCCGCCGTTGGCATTCTCGTTGATCTGCAGGCCCGGCGAAACACGGCTAAGCGCCGAGGAATCCGTGATGTTCTGCCGGCTCAGGGTATCGGCGCTGACGGCCGAGATGGCGAGCGGTGTCTGCTGGATCGAAGTCGCGCGCTTCAGCGCCGTGACGATGATTTCAGTGTCGTTCCCGGCCTGTGCCTGCTGTGCCGCCGGGGGGGTGGCCGCCGTCTGCGCCTGGAGCGCGGCCGATGTGGCGAACACCGAGACACCAGCCAGAATTCCGCGCGCCAACAGATGACGCGTGCCATGAGCCTTCATAGATCCCCCTGTGCTTGGGCAGCCGCGCTGGCCGTCCGGGATGTTGCAACCCGCGATTGATCAGGGAACAAAATGTTGACGCCACCCTGAAAAACCACGTTCAATCGTTGTTCATGTCAGAGCATTTTGCAACGGGTGCACATCCTCTTATTAATCATATGTTGCCGCGATGGCACATCGGCGGGCACGCTGAACCGGCCAGTGAAGTGATCGGCATGCTCGGGGCAATTTCGGCAGAAGGCAGGTAGGGATGGCAGGTTTTACGCGGTATTCGATGGGCCGCGCGCTCGCCCTGTTTGCCGGCGTCGCGCTTTCCGCCGCATCGGCGCTTGCGCACGACGACCATGGCATCGCGGCAACCACCCCCGAAGGCGGCCTGTCGTGGGATGTACTGAAGGGCGCGCGGGCCGTGGAATGGCGCGATCCCGCAACCGGAAGCACGCACCTTCGCCCGGAATTTCCAGCAGACATTCAGGCGTTTGACGCAAAAGACGTGAAGGTCGCCGGCTACATGATGGCCACCGAAGAAGCGTCGCCCCAGCAGACGCGCTTCATTCTGTTCGAGCATCAGCCGGACTGCCTTTTTCACATGGCAACGGGGCCGACCGGCTTTATCGACGTCGAGGTGGACCAGCCCGTTCCAGTGACGGACCGGCCGATGATCGTCGAGGGGCGGCTGAAACTCGTCCGCGCCGACAAGGGCGGCATCTTCTACCGGATCGAGCACGGGAAGGTGGCGCCGGGGGCCTGATATCGCCCCGGCCTGACGCAGATGGCGCTCGACAAATGGCAATATAGGCGGGATACGGTATACAATTCGCCAATCATGAGAGGGACGGCGACGCGTCAAACTGACGCACGTCAGGGTTTTCAATGAGGGTTCTGAAAAGGAGAGCAGGAATGAAGAAAACGGGACATGTTCTGGCGCTCGCCAGCGCTCTGGCGATGGTGTTGGCCGGGCAGGCCAACGCCAAGGACGTGGTGATCCACGCCGGCAAGCTGTTCGACGGCACCTCGACGTCGTTCAGGAACAATGTGTCGATCGTCATCAAGGACGACCGCATCACATCGGTTGAAAACGGCTTCGTGACGCCGGCAGGCGCCGAAGTCATCGACCTGAAGACCAGCACCGTGCTGCCCGGCTTCATCGACATGCACAACCACGTGACGGGCGGCGGCAGCAAGGACCGGCTGCGTTCGATGGTGGAAAACGCCGCCTACCAGTCGGTGAAGAACGTGCGGGCGATCCTGAACGCCGGCTTCACCTCGGTGCGCGATGTCGGCGGCAACACAGAACTTGTCGTTGCCCTGCGTAACGGCATCAATGCCGGGACAATCCCCGGCCCGCGCCTGACGGTGTCGGGCGCCGCGCTCGGCCCGACCGGCGGCCACGGGGACCCCAAGAACCACATCGACCCCCGCTGGGACCGCAAGGACGATTGGCAGCTCGGCGTCGTCGACGGCCCGACCGATGCCATCCGCACCGTGCGCGAACTGCACAAGCGCGGCGCGAACGTGATCAAGATCATGTCGTCGGGCGGCGTCGCCAGCCCTGGCGACGATCCGTCGCTTCAGTTGCTGCGCGACGATGAACTGAAGGCGATCGTCGAGACGGCGCATTCGCTGGGGATGAAGGTTGCAAGCCACGCCCACGGCAAGCCGGGGATCGACGCAGCAGTTCGCGCAGGGGTCGATTCGATCGAGCACGGCACCTACTCCGACGCCGAAACCTACAAGCTGATGAAGGAACGCGGGACCTACATGGTGCCGACGCTGTTCGCCGCACAGGAAATCTACGAAGTCGCGACGACGACGCCCGACAAGCTGCCGCCGACGGTTGCCGGCAAGGCGATCTCGGTTACGCCGACGATGAAGCACAACGCGCTCAACGCCTACAAGGCAGGCGTCAAGATGGCGCTCGGCACCGACCAGCTCGGCTGGCGCCCGCACGGCCAGAACGCCAAGGAACTGGAATATATGGTGCAGGCTGGCATTCCCGCAGCGCAGGCGCTGCTTGCCGGCACCCGCAACGCCGCCGACCTCCTCGGACAGTCCGACAGTGTCGGCAGCGTCCAGCCGGGCCGCTATGCCGACATCATCGCGGTCAACGGCGACCCGGTGGCAGACATCACCGAAATGCAGCGTGTGCAGTTCGTGATGAAGGGCGGCACGGTCTACAAGGCAGGCGGCAAGCCGCTCTACGTGGACTGATCCCCGAACGCCCGGTTGGCGCAGGGGCGCCGACCGGGCCGACCGGCTTTCGCCGGAACATTTTCCCGAAGTGGTCGGACAGGTTGACGCGTCAGGGCCGCGCGTCGGCGGCATGTTCGCCTTCGAGCGCCTGCCTCAGGCCTGCAAGAATGCGCTGTGCCGCCCGGATGTCCGACGCCGGAAGGCTTTCGGCCAGCGCATTTGCCCTTGGGTAATAGGCTCCGATGGCAGCCTCGTAGGTTCGCCGGCCCTTCTCCGTAAGCACGACAAGCCGGGCGCGCCGGTGGCGCGGGTTCGGCTCGAACGCGACCAGCCCATCCTTGTGCAGGTCATTCACTACACGCTGCACATTCTGACGGTTGGCCCCAAGGTCGCGGGCAAGCCACGCCACCGGCTGCGGCTTTTCTGCGAATACGATGGCGCCCAGAATCTGCCAGCGGGCGCTGGTCAGCCCGAACGGCGCGACCAGCCTGTCGCCCCATGCCAGCATCAGGTTGTTCGCCCGGAACAGCTCCAGAATGAGGTCGGTCAGGGCGTCTGCCGCAGGGGATCGGTCAAGCCCGTTCATGCGGCATCCCGGTAGGTTGTTGACATCATCATGTCAAATTTTATATGACATCATCATGTCATTTCGTCATTATGGTGCCATGTAAAAGGATAACGCCATGCTGAAGGTCACCCATCCCGTCGCGGGCGCGGTCGCGCTATTCACAATCGCAACCTTCTGGCTTTCCACCTCCCTTTCCGAATTGTTCGCGTCCGAAGCAGCGGTGATCGCGGTCAAGACGGCGATTCCATGGGGCCTCCTGCTCCTCGTTCCGGCCCTGGCGATGGCAGGCGGGTCGGGCTTTGCACTGGCAAAAGGGCGGCGCGCCGAACTTGTCGGAGCCAAGGCCAGACGCATGCCGCTGATTGCGGCAAACGGCATCCTCGTTCTGGTGCCGGCAGCGCTGTTCCTCGCCTACAAGGCCGCCCACGCCGAGTTCGACGGTGTATTCTACGCAGTGCAGGCGCTAGAACTGGCGGCAGGCGCTGCAAACATCAGCCTGCTCGGCCTCAACATGCGCGACGGCCTGAAGATGAAGCGCCGCGCTGCCTGATCGCAGCACTGTTGTGTTCCGGCATGAAGGGAAAATGGCGCACCTAGGAGGAGAAAGTTCGAAACTCCTCTTCGATACGCTAGCCCAGTGGAACCACGCTTTAAGCCAAACATCAATCGCCGGAATCCTGCCAGCCGCAAATAGCAACGACGCGGCTCACGATGATGATTCATCATCGGAGGGCGCTAAGGAACAACTCGATCCGAACGTGGTCGGGATCGATCTCTCGGCGCGGCG
>NZ_DBNHFX010000074.1:0-11526 GCF_057137845.1 Sandaracinobacteroides sp.
CCGGCGGGCCGGAGAAAGCGCCTTCACCGGCCAGTTCCTGGGTGGAGGTGGAGACTTGGTGGCGTGTCCGCCCGGAACCGATCCACGGCTTTTCGCCTTTGAAACGGGCGGCAAGGAAGTGGCGCGCAAGGACGGCTGGATACTGTTCACGGTACCGCATCGCTGAACATGAAAACACGCGGATGGCGGTGCGATGCAGGCACCGTCATCTGTGTCTTGTCGAGATGTCCTTAGGCGCGAACGGATTGCCGACCAGGCTGTCGTGGTGCGTCGTTGGGCACGGCCTCAAGCTGTAATGCCGCAACAGATGTCGTGACCGGCACAACCGTTGGTGCGGCGATCACCCGTTCCTGAATATGTGGCTTACGGGCAAAGCGACCCTCTGCAACGCTCGACCTTGCCCGTCATCGGGTTGATGTAAAACTCTGCCCGACGAATGCCGCTGCGGACTTCCACGTTCCAGCGCCGGTCGTCGAATTCCAGGTCGATGATCTGGCCAATGCCGAGTGTCTCCACCTGCTTGGCGATAGCCGAGGCGGACAGAGCGCCGTCTGGCGGCAAGATGAGAACACCCTCGGTATCCGACGACCGCACTGTGCCAGTTGTAGCGTCGATCGCTTCTTCCATGCAGACGCGCGTGCGGCCGGGGCAGGACACGACATCCCACCGGCCACGACGATCCCAGTCTGCGGAATGAACTATCCTGGCGCCGCCTGCTTCAACCGTGGTCAGTATCTTTGACAGGGGCAGCGTACCGCTTCCAGGCACTTCCTGCGCTGCTGGTGCAGATGTGCTGCAGGCGGAAAGAGCAAGAGCAGCGGATATTGCAAAGAGTGAGACAGGTTGCATCTTGAACCTCTGGGCGCAGTAGTAGCGGGCCGACATGAGCCGGTAATCATTTCGGTTCCTCAGTCTGATCACGTCAATCGCTGGTCGTCAATCATGATGTCCTGCCCGGCAATAGCGTGTTTTGGAATCCCTTTTGTTACCGCAGCCTAGCCTGCGATTTTGGTGCTGCTCTGTGCGGTCATCATCCAGCGTCCGCTTGATCGCGTCCACAGCTGAAGCACCCGGAACCGCGCACCATCCAGATTCGGGCGCTTGCGAGAATTGATCAGTGTCACGATAGCCTGGTCATTCTGCACGCGGATTGTTACGTCGCTGTTGTTCCATTGCTCGAATCCGCCCTTGATGTCGGCGATTACGTCTGCCTTTCCGTACAGTTTCCCAGACTGCGAGATGAGCACCAGATCGGGCGCGAACAACGTCTCGGCATGTGTCGGGTCATGCGACAAAGCCGCTGACTGGATTACCGCAAGCGCGGCGGCGATCTGGCTGTTCGGTGCGGGTGTCGCGGCAATTGCGGGCGAAGCGGCAATCGAAATCGCAGCGATTGCGGTAAGCTGCATGATCCGCATAATTCGTTCTCCCCAGCGTTCCTGCTCAGTCAGAACCGGAATGCGAAGGCTGTAGCAAGCGCGACGTCGGATAGGAAGTTGGCAGCGCGCGCGTGACAGCATGCGATGCGCTTGTGGGGCCAATTCGCAAACTTCGAAGCCGTATTGATTGGCAATGATGGTCGGGGAGACAGGATTCGAACCTGCGACCCTCTGCTCCCAAAGCAGATGCGCTACCAGACTGCGCCACTCCCCGCCGGGGTCCGACGCGGGCCGCATAGACGGATGGCAGGGGCCGGGCAAGCCTTTGCCGATCGCTTTCGCAGGCAATGCGCGGACATGTGGCGTTCACCTGCCGGATGCGATTATACTGCCATGTATCGTGACAGAGGTGTGCATATGATCGGCGGGTCGGTTCAGCGTTTGATGCAGGTGGTTGCAGTGGCGTCTCTGGCGCTGCTTGCTGCGTGCGCCCAGCCGTTCGAGGCGAGGGTGCAAAGCTTTCAGGCGATGCCGCCGATGCAGGGCCAGACCTTCGTGGTGAAGCCGCTGGATGACAAGCTGACAGGCAGCCTTGAGTTTGCCGCCTATGCCGCCGAAGTGACTGCGGCGTTGCAGAAGCACGGCCTGCAACCCGCGCAGACACCCGAGGCCGCGAACATGGTGGTGAAGATCGAATTCGGGTCAGGCCCCGGCCGCGAGCGCATCGCCACGCGCCCGTCGATGAACCCCGGCTGGGGTTGGGGATGGCGCGGTCGCGGCTGGTACGGCGGCTGGCCGGGCTGGTATGGCCCGTGGGGTCCGTGGGGCCCGTGGGACGATCAGGAAGTCTACAGCTTCACCGTATATCCGGCACATCTGCATGTGATGATCCAGAGCCAGCCCGACGGCAAGCCGCTGTTCGAGGGGCATGTGGCGACGACGACGCGGGTGAACGATCTGCCGGCCGCGATGCCGAAGCTGGTGGAAGCGATGTTCACCGACTTCCCCGGCCCGCCGGCAAGCAGCAAGGTCGTGCGGGTGCCGGCCAGCCGCTGAGCAGGCCTGCTGCCGGCGGCCCGGTTCATTCCATTGATCGCGGCGGCGAAGCCGGGTAATCGCTGGAACTGGCGCGTCTGGCTTCGCGCATCGAACAGGGGCTGGGATGCAGCAGGCGGCGGAATCCTTTCTGGTGGTGGTTGATGACACGCCCGAATGCACCAAGGCGCTTCGCTATGCCGCGCTGCGGGCGCAGCATACCGGGGCGCATGTGGTGATCCTGCACGTTTTGAAGCCGACGCAGTTCCTGCAATGGGGCGGCGCCCAGCACGACATCGACGCCGAAGCCGAACGGCTGGGCCACGATCTGCTGGAAGCGCGCGCGGCCGATGTGCAGGCGCTGACAGGCGAACGCCCCGAAACGCGCCTGCGGCGCGGCCGCGCGACCGAAGTGGTGCTGGAAATGGTGACCGGCGACGACAACATCCGGGCACTGGTGCTGGCGGCCGCAGCGCGCGGTCGGCCGGGACCGCTGGTGGACTTTTTCGCCGGCGAGAAAGCCGGGAGCCTGCCCTGCATGGTGATGATCGTGCCGGGGGGCATTTCCGATGCCGGTCTTGACCGTCTGACTTAATTTAGACCGATCCGGTCTTGATTGTGCGTTGCAGTCGCGCCATCTGGCCGGACAGGAGTATGCCATGCTGATCGAGACCGAACGAACCCCGAACCCCGCCACGCTGAAGTTCCTGCCCGGACGCGCCGTCCTGCCTGGGGCAGGCGCCGACTTTGATTCGCCTGAAAGCGCCGAACGCTCGCCGCTGGCGCGGTCGCTGTTCGCACTGGGAGACGTGGAGCGCGTGTTCTTCGGCGCCGACTTCGTCAGCGTCACGCGGGCGCCGGGCGGCCGGGACTGGCCGCAACTGAAGCTTGATGTGCTGGGGCTGGTGATGGACCATTTCGCCAGCGGTGCGCCGTTGATGGCCGACGGCCGCGACGAGGCCGAGGCCGAGACCTTCGACGATCCGGAAGATGCCGACATCGTCGAGCAGATCCGCGACCTGCTGGATACGCGCGTGCGTCCGGCCGTTGCCAATGATGGCGGCGACATCGTCTATCGCGGCTTTCAGAAAGGCGTCGTTTTTCTGCACATGCGCGGAAGCTGCGCGGGTTGCCCGTCATCGCAGGCGACGCTGAAGGGCGGCATCGAAAACCTGCTTCGGCATTATGTGCCCGAAGTGATCGAGGTGCGGGCGATCTGATGGCCGAAGCACTGGACCGGCAGGCGCTGGATCAACTGTTCTGCAAGGCGCGGACCCATTATGACTGGGACGAGGCGCCGCTGGATGCAGCGCTGCTGCACCGGCTGCACGACTTGCTGAAGATGGGGCCGACATCGGCCAATTGTTCGCCTGCGCGATTCGTCTTCTGCGCCAGCCGCGAAGCGCGCGACCAGTTGGCGTCGGTGGCGTCGGAGGCGAATGCAGCGAAGATCCGGCAGGCGCCGGTGACGGTGATCATCGGCATGGATCTGGAATTTCCGGATCGGCTGCCGCAGCTTTTTCCCCATACCGACGCGCGAAGCTGGTATGCCGGCAAGCCCGACCTCGTCCGCGAGACGGCGATGCGCAACTCCAGTCTGCAAGGGGCGTGGCTGATCATGGCGGCGCGCGCACTGGGGCTGGATGCCGGCCCGATGTCGGGCTTTGACAGGGCGGCCGTCGATCGCCTGTTCTGGGCCGGAACCAGGGTTGAAACCAACTTCATCTGCTCGCTTGGCCGGGGCACGGGCCGCAAGCAGTTCGACCGCCTGCCACGGCTGTCGTTCGAGGAAGCATGCAGGATCGCCTGAGCGGACGCACGCTGGTCGTCGCGGCGGGGCACGATCTGTCGCTGGCGCTGCTAGAGGGCGATGCCCTGCTGGCGGCGATCGACCGGCCGATGGATCGCGGCCATGCCGAAGCGGTCGTGCCGTCGATCGCCGAACTGCTGGCTCCGTTCGGCGGGCCGCAGGCCGGGGTGCGCGATATCGTCGTCGAGACCGGCCCTGGAAGCTTTACGGGTTTGCGCGTTGGCCTGGCTGCGGCGACGGCGCTTGGCCTTGCGTGGAATGCGCGCCTGTCCGGTGTGCGCTCGACGCAACTTGTGGCGGCAAAGGCGCGTTCCCAACGGCATTTCGGCCCGCTGATGGTGGCGTTGCTGGCGCCGCGCGGGCAGGTCTGGGTAGAGGGTTTCGCCGCCGGCGGGATGGCAAGCCTTGGCGCGCCAGTCGCGCTGCCGCCGGCCGAGGCGGCGGCAAGGCTTGCGGGCGCCGAACTTGTTGCGGGCACTGCGTGCGGGGCGTGCGGCGTTCCAGGCCTCGATATCCGGCCGTCTGCGGCGGCTGTCGTGCATTGCCCTGTGGATGTGCTTGGCCCTGCCGAGCTTCTGTATGTGCGCGTGGCGGGCGCCGATGCCGCCTGACATCAGCGGCGTGCGCTGGCGGACGGCGGGCGCAGCCGATGCAGTGGCGGTTGCGATGCTGGCGGAAGCCTCGTTCGACCCCGAGTATCGCGAGGCATGGACCACGGGGCAGATCGCAGACCTGCTGATCGGCCAGAATGCATGGATGCAGATCGCAGAAGATAGCAATGGTGAGCCAGTTGCCTTTGCCATGTGCCGCAAGGCGCTGGATGAAGTGGAACTGCTGTTGTGCGCAACGAGACCCGACTGGCGGCAGCGGGGACTTGGCCTTGCCGTCATCCGGCAGGTGGCGGCGAAGTCGCGCGCGTTGGGTGGCGCGCGGCTGTTTCTCGAAGTCCGGGCCAGCAACTCTGCGGCACTGGCGCTGTATCGCAAGGCAGGTTTTGCCGAAGACGGGCGCAGGCCCGGTTATTATCGCACATTATCTGGTACGGTGATCGACGCGATCACCCTGTCGATGCAGTTATAATTGCGGCCTTCATAATTTTGGCACGGCGGTAAGATTTTACTTGAATATCACTTCCCGTAATGACAAAGGGCGCGCCGTCCGAGAATCAAAACGGATAAGGTTACACGACCGGACATGAGCGCTGCGTATGCGGGGTTCCGCCATTGTTAGGCTGTTGTTCAGCCAAGTTCATGATATAGCCGTGGCCAACGTTTGCAGGTATTCTCCTGCTGATCTTTGCCGGGAACATGAAAATGACCGACCACGTTGAACATAATGATCTTCTCGCGCTGACTGCGGATATTGTCTCCAGCCATGTCGCAAACAACAGCGTTGCAGTGAATGACCTGCCGCAGCTTATCCAGAATGTTTACGCAACGCTTTCCGGGCTTTCGGTGCCAGCGCCGGCGCCCGAAGTGAAGCAGGAGCCTGCGGTTTCCATTCGCCAGTCGATCAAGCCTGACTATATCGTCTGCCTTGAAGACGGGAAAAAGCTGAAGATGCTGAAGCGTCACCTGATGACTGCTTATGGCATGACCCCTGACGACTATCGCGCCAAGTGGGGCCTGCCGGCGGATTATCCGATGGTCGCGCCGAACTATGCCGAATCGCGCCGCCAGCTTGCCAAGTCGATCGGCCTTGGCAAGACCGCGACGCGCGGCCGCAAGAAGTAAGCAACCCGTGCGGGCGGGGCATTGCCCCTGCCGCCGGATCGCAAAAACGCCAAGGGGGGTGCCGTGTGCATCCCCCTTCGTGCTTTCTGGAATACAGACCAAGGCAGTCTGATATTGACTTGCCCGGCCGTGCTTCAGCATCTATCGAACGGGCTGGCGCAATGCCAAAGATGATTGGCGCCATGTAATGCGCCGGAACTGGGATGGTGCATGACTGGATCGATCGATATTGAAGCGCTCTGCCAGGCAAAAGGGCTTCGTATCACCGAGCAACGCCGGGTGATCGCGCGTGTCCTGTCGGAAAGCCGGGACCATCCGGATGTCGAGGAACTGCATCGCCGCGCCGCCGAGGTGGACAGCGGCATCTCGATCGCGACCGTTTACCGGACGGTGCGCCTGTTCGAGGAAGCAGGCATTCTGGAACGGCATGATTTCCGCGACGGCCGATCCCGTTACGAGCCGACGCCGGACGAACACCACGATCACCTGATCGACATCGACTCCGGCGACGTGATCGAGTTCCATGACGAGGAGCTGGAGCGGTTGCAGACGCTGATCGCCGAAAAGCTTGGCTATCGGCTGGTCGATCACCGCCTCGAACTTTACGGTGTGTCACTGAAGAAGCACGGCTGAGCCGGGCTGGCGCGAGGGGCGGGGGAAACTGCTCGCGCAGGGGGGCGGTCACATGCTATCGCCTGTCTTCGACAAGCACTGACGAGGTGAGATTTGACGCGTAGCTTCGCAATCAAGTCCTTTGGTTGCCAGATGAATGTGTATGATTCGGAGCGCATGGGCGAGGCCCTCGAAGCGGATGGCCTTGTCGAGTCGACCGAGGAAGACGCCGACGTCATCGTCCTCAATACATGCCATATCCGGGAACGTGCGGCCGAAAAGGTCTACCACGAGGTAGGGCGCATCGCCGCGCGTGCGCGCGACGGCGGCCGTGCTAAGCCGGTCGTTGCCGTTGCGGGCTGTGTCGCGCAGGCGGAAGGCGCCGAGATCATGAAGCGGTCGTCGGCGGTTGATCTGGTGGTCGGGCCGCAGGCCTATCACCGGCTGCCCAAACTGCTGCATGCTCAGGCGGCCGGTGAGCGCAACATCGTCGATCTGGATATGCCGGCGGTTCCGAAGTTCGACCAACTGCCCCAGCGCGGCCACCGGGGACCCTCCGCCTTCCTGACCGTGCAGGAAGGGTGCGACAAGTTCTGCGCCTTTTGCGTGGTGCCCTATACGCGCGGCGGCGAAGCGGCGCGGCCGCTGCCGGCCATTCTGGCCGAAGCGCAGCGGCTGGTTTCGGGTGGCGCGATCGAGGTTACGCTGCTTGGGCAGAATGTGAACGCGTGGACCGATGGCGAAAACGGGTTCGGTGAACTGCTGGCGGCGGTTGCGGCGATCGAGGGGCTGGAGCGTCTGCGCTTCACGACGAGCCACCCGCGCGACGTGACCCCGGCGATGATCCGCGCCTATGCCGAGCTTCCGCAACTGATGCCCTATCTGCACCTGCCGGTGCAGTCGGGTTCGGATCGTGTGCTGCAGGCGATGAACCGCCGGCATGATCGCACATTCTATCTGGATCTGGTGCGGCAGTTCCGCGCCGTCCGCCCTGATCTTGCGCTGACGTCGGATTTCATCGTCGGTTTCCCCGGAGAGACGGAGGAGGATTTTGCCGACACGCTCGGGCTGGTCGAGGAAGTCGGCTATGCGCAGGCGTTCAGCTTCAAATATTCCCCCCGTTTGGGGACACCCGCCGCCGAACGCGACGATCAGGTGCCCGAAGACGTGAAGGCCGAACGGTTGCAGCGGTTGCAGGAACTGATCTGGTCCTGCTCGCTGGCGTTCAACCGCCGGATGGTGGGGCAGAATTGCGCCGTGCTGATCGAACGGCCGGGCCGCCGTGACGGGCAGTGGATCGGCAAGTCGCCGTGGCTGCAATCGGTCGTGGTGGATGCGCCCGGCCTGACGCGCGGCAACATGATCGACGTGGAACTGGTCTCAGCCGGGCCGAACAGCCTTGAGGGGCGCATGGTGAATGGGGGAACCGGAAACGCATGGTGAAGCGGCACGCGGATGCGGGGCACAAGGGCGGGGCCGAACCCGTCACCACCGGACGGGCGCGGCTGGAACTGGAGTTCGACCGGCCCGCGCTGCTGGGCAGCCTGTTCGGCCAGTATGACCAGAATCTGATCGCCATCGAGAACCGGCTGGGCGTCTATATCGCGGCGCGCGGCAACAAGGTTGCCGTCGAGGGTGAGCCGCTGGGGATCGCGCGGGCGCGCGACGTGCTGAACGAGCTGTACGCGCGGCTGGAACGCGGAATGGCGGTGGACAGCGGCGATGTGGATGCCGCGCTGGCGATGGCGGGGGAAACCACTGCCGAAGGCGTGAAGGTGGAAGCGGGCGGCCAGCCGGCGATGATCCGCACCCGCCGCAAGACGATCATCGCCCGCAACGCGGCGCAGGCGGATTATATCCAGGCGCTTGCAAGGAACGACATGATCTTCGCCCTGGGGCCGGCGGGCACGGGCAAGACCTATCTTGCCGTCGCGCAGGCCGTGAGCCAGTTGATTTCCGGTTCCGTCGATCGGCTGATCCTGTCGCGCCCGGCCGTCGAGGCGGGGGAAAGGCTGGGCTTCCTTCCCGGCGACATGAAGGAAAAGGTCGATCCCTATCTGCGCCCGCTTTATGATGCGCTGTATGACATGCTGCCTTCCGAACAGGTAGAACGCCGCATTGCCTCCGGAGAGATCGAGATTGCACCGCTTGCGTTCATGCGCGGGCGGACGCTGGCGCATGCGTTCGTCATTCTGGATGAAGCGCAGAACACGACGCCCTTGCAGATGAAGATGTTCCTTACCCGCTTCGGCGAGGGAAGCCGCATGGTGATCTGCGGCGACCCCAACCAGGTCGACCTGCCCGACCCCGGCAAGAGCGGGCTGGCGGACGCGGTGTCGCGGTTGTCGGGGATCGCCGGCCTTGCCGTGCAGCGCTTCAGCGCCCGTGATGTCGTCCGGCACCCGATCGTCGGCCGCATCGTCGAGGCCTATGAGGGTCCGGATGCTTGATGTCGATTGCGACATAGTCGCCGGAGACTGGGACCAGCAGGCTGACTGGGAGGGACTGGCAATGCGCGCAGTGGCGGCGGCGCTGGAAGGCGGCGGCCATGCGTCGGTCGTCGGTGCAGCCGATATGCTGGTCGAGGTGTCGGTCAGGCTATCCGACGACGAGGAAGTGCGCCGCCTGAACGCCGACTATCGCGGCAAGGACAAGCCGACCAACATTCTTTCCTTCCCGATGCTGGAAGCGGGCGACGTGGCGGAAACGCTTGCCGCCTCGGGCATGGACCTGCTGCTCGGCGACATGGCGCTTGCCTACGAGACGACGGCGCGGGAAGCGGCCGAAAAGGGCATCCCGCTGGCCGGCCATGTGACGCACCTGCTGGTGCATGGCACACTGCATCTGCTTGGCCACGACCATCAGGACGACGCCGAGGCCGATGCGATGGAAGCGCTTGAAGTGCAGATTCTGGCGGGGCTTGGCATTGCCGACCCCTATGCCGCACATGCGGCCGAGGTGAACGACGGATCATGAGCGACCCTTCCCCTAGACCCGCGGACGGCACATTCCTGTGGCGTGCCGTCCGCGAACTGCTCCACCTGAAGGGGCCGAACACCCTCAGGGAAACGATCGAGGAAGCGATCGAAGAGCACGCCCTTGAAGGGGCAGAGCCGGGGGATCTAGACCTCGACGAGCGGGTGATGCTTCGCAACATGCTCGACCTGACCGCGCAGAAGGCGGGCGATGTGGCGGTGCAGCGTTCGGATATTGTTGCGGTTGGCGACGATTGCGCGTTTCCCGCCCTCGTGGCGCTGTTCCGCGAGGCCGGGCACAGTCGTCTGCCGGTGTTTCATGGGTCGCTTGATGAAGTGACGGGCATGCTGCACGTGAAGGACGTCTATGCCGTGATCGCCGATCGCTTCGGCGTGGAGGCAGAGCCGTCGGCGCCACTGCCGACGATCGCCGAACTCGTCCGCCCGGTGCTGTTTGTTCCGCCGTCGATGCCGCTCGTCGATCTGCTGACCGAGATGCGCCGCACACGCACCCACATGGCGGTCGTCGTCGATGAATTCGGCGGCACGGACGGGCTGGTTACGATCGAGGACATCGTCGAGGAAATCGTCGGCGAGATCGAGGACGAGCACGACGAGGACGAGCAGGTGCTGATCGTGCGCCGCAAGGATGATCTTGTCGAAGCCGACGCCCGCGTCGAGCTGGAGGATCTGGAACGCGAACTGGGCGTCGGCTTCATCGACGAGGAACTGGGCGACGAAGTCGATACGCTCGGCGGTCTGTGCGTGCTGATGGCGGGCCGTGTGCCCGACGTTGGTGAACGCTTCGTCCACCGCAACGGCTGGACGATCGAGGTGGCCGCTACCGAAGGCCAGCGCGTGGTGCGGTTGCTGCTGCACCCCCCGGTCGGCGCGGAGGCGACCAGCGACGACCAGACCTGAGGCGCTGTCAGGCCTGCAAGAGGTTGTGCCGCTTCATTGCGTGGCGCAACTGGTCGTAGCTTAGCCCAAGTTTCTGCGCCGCCTTGCGCTGGTTGTGGCGGCACGACGCCAGCGCCTGCACCAGCAGGCGGCGTTCGTAGGCGGCGACGGCCTGCCGGAAATTTTCGCACGGCGGTTCGTCGGCGGGTTGCGGGGGCGCATCGGTCTCGGCTTCCGTCGTCGGCTGGGTGTCGGCCCGGCCGGAGAAGGCGCCGGTTGGCCGCCAGGGGCTGGCGAACGGGTCGAGGTCGAGGGCGCCGATTGCGCGCCCTTCTTCGCCCCAGCGATAGACCGCGCGTTCGACGGCGTTTTTCAGTTCCCGGACGTTTCCGGGCCAGTCGTGGGTTTCCAGATCTTCAAGGACGCGCGGCGAAAAGCCGGGGAAGCTTTGCCACCCCAGTTCCGAGGCCATGCGGCGGCCGAAGTGGTCGGACAGCGCGCGGATGTCGTCGCGGCGGGCGCGCAGCGGCGGCAGGGTGATCACTTCGAACGAAAGGCGGTCGAGGAGGTCGGCGCGGAACCGCCCGGTTTCGGCAAGGCGCGGCAGATCCTCGTTGGTTGCAGCGACCACCCGGACATCGACGCGGATGGTGCGCGTACTGCCAAGCCGCGCCAGTTCGCCATATTCGACGACGCGCAGCAGGCGTTCCTGCCCGGCGGCCGTCAGCATGCCGATTTCGTCGAGGAACAGCGTACCGCCGTCGGCGTCTTCGAAGCGCCCGGCGCGTGACTTTACGGCCCCGGTGAACGCGCCTGCCTCGTAGCCGAACAGCTCGGCATCGAGCAGCGATTCGGGGAGGGCGGCGCAGTTCAGGCCGATCAGCGGTTCTTCCCACCGTGGCGACAGGCGATGCACGCGTTCTGCGATCATTTCCTTGCCGGTGCCGCGTTCGCCGACGACGAGCACCGGCCGGCTGAGCGGAGCGGCGGCGCTGGCGCGTTCGACCGCGTCGAGAAAGGGGCCGGACTGGCCGATCATCTGGGTGGGTTTGTCGGGCATGTGCGCAGATTAGGCCAAACTG
>NZ_DBNHFX010000075.1:0-7750 GCF_057137845.1 Sandaracinobacteroides sp.
AGGATGCGCTCGCCAAGCGCGACGATCACCGAGCCGCCCTCGACGATTGCCTTCATCGTCAGGCCGCGCTGGGTTTCGCAATCTTCCTCGAGCACCACGCAGTCCTGGCTGACGTCGACCAGACGCCGGGTCAGATAGCCTGAGTTGGCGGTCTTCAGCGCGGTGTCCGCAAGGCCCTTGCGGGCGCCGTGCGTGGAGTTGAAATATTCAAGGACGGTCAGCCCTTCCTTGAAGTTCGAGATGATCGGGGTTTCGATGATCTCGCCCGAAGGCTTGGCCATCAGCCCGCGCATGCCCGAAAGCTGCTTCATCTGCGCCTGCGAACCACGAGCGCCCGAGTGGGCCATCATGTAGACCGAGTTGATCGACCGCTGGCGCCCGGTGTCTGCGTCGACGGGGGTAGCCGAGATTTCCTTCATCATCTCGGCGGCCACTTCATCGCCGCAACGCGCCCAGGCGTCGACGACCTTGTTGTATTTCTCGCCCTGCGTGATCAGGCCGTCCTGATACTGCTGCTCGAAATCCTTGGCCTGCTCGCGGGTGCGCTCGACGAGTTCTTCCTTGCGCGCCGGGATCACCATGTCGTCCTTGCCGAACGAGATGCCGGCCTGGCAGGCGTGGCGGAAGCCAAGCGCCATGATGGCGTCTGCGAACAGCACCGTCTCTTTCTGGCCGGTGTGGCGATAGACTTCGTCGATGACGTCGCCGATGTCCTTCTTGGCCAGCAGGCGGTTGATCGTCGGGTAAGGCACCTTGTGGCTGTGCGGCAGGCATTCGCCGATCAGCATCCGGCCCGGAGTGGTAACGAAACGCACCATGCGGGTGTTGCCCTGCTCGTCGGTCTGCGGAACGCGCGCCTCGATCCGGGTGTGCAGCGTCACTGCTCCGGCGTTCAGCGCAGCGTGCACTTCGGCCATGTCGGCGAACAGCGGCAGCTTTTCCCGCTTCGTGCCGTCGGGCAGGTCGATATACTCTGGATGCCGTTCCTGACGCTCCATCGACAGGTAGTAGATGCCCAGAACCATGTCCTGCGAGGGAACGATGATCGGCTTGCCGTTCGACGGGCTGAGGATGTTGTTGGTCGACATCATCAGCACCCGCGCTTCGAGCTGGGCTTCCAGCGAAAGCGGCACGTGCACGGCCATCTGGTCGCCATCGAAGTCGGCGTTGAAGGCGGCGCAGACCAGCGGGTGAAGCTGGATCGCCTTGCCCTCGATCAGCACCGGCTCGAACGCCTGGATGCCAAGCCGGTGCAGCGTCGGCGCCCGGTTCAGCAGCACGGGATGCTCGCGGATCACCTCGTCGAGGATGTCCCAGACTTCCTTGCGCTCTTTCTCGACGTATTTCTTCGCCTGCTTCAGCGTGATCGACAGCCCCTTGGCGTCGAGCTTGGCATAGATGAACGGCTTGAACAGTTCGAGCGCCATCTTCTTCGGCAGGCCGCACTGGTGCAGCTTCAATTCGGGGCCGGTGACGATGACCGAGCGACCCGAATAGTCGACGCGCTTGCCCAGCAGGTTCTGCCGGAACCGGCCCTGCTTGCCCTTCAGCATGTCCGAGAGCGACTTCAGCGGCCGCTTGTTTGCACCCGTGATGGTGCGGCCACGGCGGCCGTTGTCGAACAGCGCGTCCACGGCTTCCTGCAGCATCCGCTTTTCGTTGCGGACGATGATGTCAGGCGCGCGCAGTTCCATCAGCCGCTTCAGGCGGTTGTTGCGGTTGATGACGCGGCGATACAGGTCGTTCAGGTCAGAGGTGGCGAAGCGGCCGCCGTCCAGCGGCACCAGCGGGCGCAGTTCCGGCGGAATCACCGGCACCACCGTCAGAATCATCCACTCCGGCCGGTTGCCGGATTCCAGGAAGCTCTCGACGATCTTCAGCCGCTTGATGATCTTCTTCGGCTTCAGCTCGGACTTGGTCGTCGCCAGTTCCTCGAGCAGTTCTTCCTTTTCGGCCGCAAGATCGAGTTCCATCAGCAGTTCGCGGATGGCTTCCGCACCGATACCGCCCCGGAACGCTTCCTCGCCATACTGGTCCTGCGCCTCGAGATACTCGTCCTCGCTCAGAAGCTGGAACTTCTTCAGCGGCGTCATGCCGGGTTCGGTGACGATGTAGTTCTCGAAGTAAAGAACGCGCTCGAGGTCCTTCAGCGGCATGTCCAGCAGCATGCCGATGCGGCTGGGCAGCGACTTCAGGAACCAGATATGGGCAACGGGCGCTGCCAGTTCGATGTGGCCCATCCGTTCCCGGCGAACCTTGGTCACCGTAACTTCAACGCCGCACTTTTCGCAGACGATACCCTTGTATTTCATGCGCTTGTACTTGCCACACAGGCACTCATAGTCCTTGATCGGACCGAAGATACGGGCACAGAACAGGCCGTCGCGCTCGGGCTTGAACGTCCGATAGTTGATCGTCTCGGGCTTCTTGATCTCGCCGAACGACCAGCTGCGGATCTTGTCGGGCGATGCGATCGAGATCTGGATCTGGTCGAACATTTCCGGCTTTGCGACCGGCGAAAAGGCGTTGGGTACCAGTTCGTTCATACGTCACTCCTCCCCCGCTCAGGGGGTGAAAAAATCGGGTCCGGTCTCAGGCTTCGGCGTCGGCGTCGGTCGACTTCAACTCGACGTTCAGGCCGAGCGAGCGCATTTCCTTCACCAGCACGTTGAAGCTTTCGGGGATGCCTGCCTCGAAGGTGTCGTCGCCCTTGACGATCGCTTCATAGACCTTGGTGCGGCCGACCACATCGTCGGACTTCACCGTCAGCATTTCACGCAGCGTGTAGGCCGCGCCATAGGCCTGCAGGGCCCACACTTCCATTTCCCCGAAGCGCTGGCCGCCGAACTGCGCCTTGCCGCCCAGCGGCTGCTGGGTGACGAGGCTGTATGGGCCGATCGAACGCGCGTGGATCTTGTCGTCGACCAGGTGGTGCAGCTTCAGCATGTAGATGTAGCCGACGGTCACCTTGCGGTCGAACGCTTCGCCGGTGCGGCCGTCGAACAGTTCCACCTGCCCCGAGCTGTCCAGCCCGGCCAGCCGCAGCATTGCCGAAACGTCGCCTTCGGTCGCGCCGTCGAACACCGGGGTAGCCATCGGCACGCCCGGCGTCAGGCTGTCGGCAAAGCGCATCAGATCTTCGTCGGTCATGGAACCGACGTCTGCCTGCGGCCCATAGACTGCGTCGAGGTTGTGTCGCAGCTTTGCCAGATCACCATCGGCATCCGCGACAGCGGCTTCGTTCGTGGCGCGGATGTTCTCGAGCAGCGCCGACACCTGACGGCCAAGACCGCGCGCGGCCCAGCCAAGGTGCGTTTCGAAAATCTGCCCGACGTTCATCCGGCTAGGCACGCCAAGCGGGTTCAGCACCAGGTCAACCGAGGTTCCGTCTTCCAGGAACGGCATGTCCTCGGACGGCAGGATGCGCGAAATCACACCCTTGTTGCCGTGCCGGCCGGCCATCTTGTCGCCCGGTTGCAGCTTGCGCTTCACCGCAACGAACACCTTCACCATCTTCAGCACGCCCGGCGGCAGCTCGTCGCCGCGCTGGAGCTTGTCCTTGCGGTCCTCCAGACGCTCGGCGATCGACTTCATCGCCGCGTCATACTGCGTGCGGCTTGCCTCCAGGTTCGCCTGCACATTGTCGTCGGCGACGCCGAACTTCCACCATTCGCGGCGAGGATGCTCCTCAAGCAGGGCTTCATCGACGACGACACCCTTCTTTGCACCCTTCGGCCCGGTCACGACCGTCTGCCCCAGCAGCGTCTCGCGCAGGTGGGCGAAGATGGCGCGGTCAAGGATGCCGCGCTCGTCAGCGGCGTCCTTCTCGAGGCGGTCGAGTTCTTCACGCTCGATCGACAGGGCGCGCTCATCCTTGTCGATGCCGTGGCGATTGAACACGCGCACTTCGACGATCGTGCCAGCCACGCCCGGCGGCAGGCGCAGCGACGTGTCACGCACGTCCGACGCCTTCTCACCGAAGATAGCGCGCAGCAGCTTTTCTTCCGGCGTCATCGGGCTTTCACCCTTCGGCGTGATCTTGCCGACCAGAATGTCGCCCGGCTCCACCTCGGCGCCGATATAGACGATGCCCGCTTCGTCGAGGTTGCGCAGCGCTTCCTCGCCGACGTTCGGAATGTCGCGGGTGATGTCTTCCGGCCCGAGCTTGGTGTCGCGGGCCATGACTTCGAATTCCTCGATGTGGATCGAGGTGAAGACGTCCTCGCGCACGATGCGCTCGTTGATGAGGATCGAGTCTTCGTAGTTGTAACCATTCCACGGCATGAACGCGACCAGCGCGTTCCGCCCCAGCGCGAGTTCGCCATACTGGGTCGAGGGGCCGTCGCAGATGATGTCGCCCTTGGCCACCCGGTCGCCCACACGCACCAGCGGACGCTGGTTGATGCAGGTGTTCTGGTTCGACCGCTGGAATTTCATCAGCGTGTAGATGTCGACCATCGACTCGCCGGGCTTCACTTCCTCGGTCGCGCGGATGACGATACGGCCTGCATCCACCTGGTCGACGACGCCAGCACGCCGGGCAGCGATCGCCGCACCGGAATCGCGCGCCACGGTCGCTTCCATGCCGGTGCCGACGAACGGCGCTTCGGCCTTCACCAGCGGCACCGCCTGGCGCTGCATGTTCGAACCCATCAACGCCCGGTTTGCGTCGTCGTTTTCAAGAAACGGAATGAGCGACGCCGCAACCGACACCAGCTGCTTGGGGCTGACGTCCATCAGCGTGATGCGCTCGCGCGGGGCGATCAGGAATTCGCCGGCTTCGCGGGCCGAAACCAGCTCCTCGACGATGCGGCGGTCGCCGTCCAGCGCCACGGTCGCCTGCGCGATGACGTGGCGTGCTTCTTCCATGGCCGAAAGATAGATCACTTCGTCGGTCACGCGGCCGTCGGTCACGCGGCGATACGGCGTTTCGATGAAGCCATAGAGGTTCACGCGACTGAACGTCGAAAGCGAGTTGATCAGGCCGATGTTCGGCCCTTCCGGCGTTTCGATCGGGCAGATCCGGCCATAGTGCGTCGGGTGAACGTCGCGCACTTCAAAGCCTGCACGCTCGCGCGTCAGGCCGCCCGGCCCAAGGGCCGACACGCGCCGCTTGTGCGTCACTTCGGAAAGCGGGTTGGTCTGGTCCATGAACTGCGAGAGCTGGCTCGAACCAAAGAACTCGCGCACTGCGGCAACCGCCGGCTTGGCGTTGATCATGTCGTTCGGCATGACCGTCGTCACGTCGACCGAACTCATCCGCTCCCTTACCGCGCGCTCCATGCGCAGCAGCCCCACGCGATAGCTGTTTTCCAGCAGTTCGCCGACCGAGCGGACACGCCGGTTGCCCAGATTGTCGATGTCGTCGATCTCGCCCTTGCCGTCCTTCAGTTCAACAAGCGTCTTGACGACCGCCAGAATATCCTCGCTGCGCAGCGTCGTCAGATCGGCCGGCGCATCGAGACCGAGGCGCATGTTCATCTTCACACGGCCAACGGCCGACAGGTCGTAACGCTCGGCGTCGAAGAACAGCCCGGCGAACAGCGCTTCAGCGGTTTCGCGCGTCGGCGGCTCTCCGGGGCGCATCACGCGATAGATGTCGGCCAGCGCCTGGTCGCGCTCCTCGGCCTTGTCGGCCATCAGCGTGTTACGGATCCACGGGCCGGTGTTCACATGGTCGATGTCCAGCACGTCCACATGCACGATGCCGGCGGCGTTCAGCCGATCCAGATGCTCCTGCCCGATCTCGTCTCCGGCTTCGATGTAGATCGCGCCGGTCTGCTCGTTGATCAGGTCATAGGCGGCGAAGCGGCCGATGATTTCGTCCATCGGCACCAGCAGCGTCGAAACGCCGTCGTTCTGCGCCTTGCGGGCCGCGCGCGGCGATACCTTTTCGCCTTCCTTGAAAAGCACTTCGCCGGTTTCGGCGTTCAGCACATCGAAGGTCGGCTTCTGGCCGCGCCACTGCTCGGCGACGAACGGCATCCGCCATCCGTTCAGCTTGGCGTCCAGCTCCCAGCGGACGGTCTCGTAGAAGTGATTGAGGATTTCCTCGCCATTCAGGCCAAGCGCATAGAGCAGCGCCGTCACCGGCAGCTTGCGCTTGCGGTCGATCCTGACGTTGACGATATCCTTGGCGTCGAATTCGAAGTCCAGCCACGAGCCGCGATACGGGATCACGCGCGCGGCAAACAGGAACTTGCCCGAACTATGGGTCTTGCCCTTGTCGTGATCAAAGAACACGCCGGGGCTGCGGTGCATCTGCGAAACGATCACCCGCTCGGTGCCGTTCACGATGAAGGTGCCGTTCTCGGTCATGAGCGGCATGTCGCCCATGTACACGTCCTGCTCCTTGATATCGATGACCGAACGGGTCCCGGTATCCGGATCCACCTCGAACACGATCAGGCGCAGCGTCACCCGCATCGGCGCGGCGTAGGTCATGCCGCGCTGGCGGCATTCTTCCTTGGAATATTTCGGTTCCTCAAGCTCGTAGCCCTCGAAATCGAGCTCGGCAGTGCCGGCGAAATCACGAATCGGGAACACCGAACGCAGGGTTTTTTCAAGGCCCGACACATATTGGCGCGACGGATCCGACCGCAGGAACTGCTCATAGCTTTCGCGCTGCACCTCGATGAGGTTCGGCATCTGCACCGAATCCGCGATGTTGCCGAACAGGCGGCGAATGCGGCGGGTAGAGCGAAAGCGGGTTCCGGCGTTGTTGCGGGCAGGTTCGACGGCCTTGGTCGCCATGTGGCACGGGTCCTTCAGTCAAATGTCCGGTGCGCATTGTGCACGACACGAAAAGCCGCATTGCCATGGCATAGGCCCGGCCTGCGGCTCGCGGTGTCATGAACCTCCTTGGTCCCATGCGTGGAAAGTGCTGCGCGACGGCACCTTCTATCCCGGACCAGGGCGGAAAGCGGCCATATAGAAGCCCGCCGAACAACTGTAAAGGCGCCGATCATCCGGCAGCGCGGGAATCCGCCCGCCCGCTGCGTATCAGCAGATGGCAAGAGAACGGAGGCGAGGAGGCCGGACATGCGCAACAGTCTGAAATGGGGCGCCATACTGCTGATCACGGCATCGGTTGCAGCATCCGCACAGGATCGCACGGCAGTACGGAGCGAACGCTTCCGGCGCGCGATCGCCGAACGCGCCGACGGCAACCGCGCAACCGCGCCACGGCCGGACCAGACCATCGCCTATGGCGCCCACCCGGAACAGGTGCTGGATTTCTGGCGCGCGCCCGGCGTTTCACCCGCCCCGATCATCCTGTTCGTGCATGGCGGCGGCTGGCAGCGCGGCAGCAAGAACAACGCCACCGGCACCTGGAAGCCCGGCCACTATACCGGCGAAGGCTATGCGTTCGCCTCGACCAACTATCGGCTGGTGCCGAACGCCCGCGTAGAGGATCAGGCCGCCGATATCGCGTCGGCGGTCAGGGCGCTCGTCGACCGCGCAAAGCAACTGGGCATCGACCGGCAGCGTATCGTCCTTATGGGGCACAGCGCCGGGGCGCATCTGGTTTCGCTCGTCGGCACCGATCCGCAATATCTGCGTGCCGCCGGGCTGACCGTGGCAGATATTCGCGGCGTGATCGCGCTGGACGGCGCCGCCTACGACGTGCCCCGACAGATGCACGAAGGGCCACGGATGATGCAGGAAACCTATGTGCAGGCCTTCGGCACCGATCCCGTCCGCCAGCGCGCACTGTCGCCCACATTGCAGGCGGCGGCGCCCAATGTGG
>NZ_DBNHFX010000076.1:0-4344 GCF_057137845.1 Sandaracinobacteroides sp.
CGGCGCCCGGTTCGGAATAGCCCTGGCACCAGCGGATTTCACCGCGCGCGATTCGCGGCAGATGTTCTTTCTTCTGCGCTTCGTTGCCATATTTCAGCAGCGCCGGGCCAAGCATCCAGATGCCGAAACTGGATAGCGGCGGGCGGGCGCGGATACGGCGCATTTCCTCGGCCAGAATCTTCTGCTGTTCCTTGGAAAGACCGCCGCCGCCATAGTCTCTGGGCCAGCCCGGCACCGTCCAGCCGCGCGCCGCCATGCGCTCCAGCCACAGCTTCTGCGCTTCGTTCTTGAAGCTCACCCTGCGGCCGCCCCAGCAGACATCATCATCGCTCCGCACCGGCTCACGCATTTCGGGCGGGCAGTTTGCTTCTAGCCACGCACGTGTGTCGGCCCGGAAAGCCTGAAGTTCCGGGGTATCGTCCATCATTCACACTCCCTCTAAGCAGCCTGTGGCGCTTTTCTCTCCAAGCCGATATGAGGCCGTTCATGGAGTTTTTCCAGACACCTGTTCATTGGGAGAGCCTTGGGCTCGACCCCGTCGCGCTGCAACTCGGGCCGCTTGTGCTGCGCTGGTACAGCCTGGCCTATATCGTCGGCATTCTGGCCGGCTGGTGGATGCTGCTGAAGATGGTGCGCCGCCCCGGCAGCCCGATCACCGCAAGGCATGTCGACGATCTCGTCACATGGTGCACGTTGGGCGTCATCCTTGGCGGACGGCTGGCCTATGTCATCTTCTACAATCCGGCCGAATATCTGGCGCATCCGCTGTCGATTCTGAAACTGTGGGAAGGCGGCATGTCGTTCCACGGCGGGCTGGCGGGGGTGATTCTGGCGATCGCGCTCTATGCATGGTCGCGCGGCCTCTCGGCGCTGCGCATCCTCGACTATGTGGCGGTGGTCACGCCGCTGGGGCTGATGCTGGGGCGCTTCGCCAATTTCGTGAACGGCGAACTGTGGGGCCGCATGACCGACGGCACATGGGGGATCATCTTCCCCGACGCCGGGCCGGAACCGCGCCACCCGAGCCAGCTTTACGAAGCCTTCTTCGAAGGGTTCGTGCTGCTGGCACTGCTGAACCTGCTGTTCTGGCTGACGAATGCGCGGATGAAACCCGGCCTTCTGGGCGGGATTTTCATCACCGGATACGGCCTGTCGCGGTTCGGAATCGAATTTCTGCGCGAACCGGATGCGCAACTTGGTGTGCTGGGAATCGGGCTGACGATGGGGCAGTTGCTGTCGGTGCCGATGGTGCTGTCCGGGATCTGGCTTCTGGCCACCTGCGGCAAGCGCCAGCCCCGCATCGCGTGATCGCGCCGCTTGCAGAACTGCTCCGCCGCGAGGGGCCGCTGCCGCTTGCGCGGGTGATGGCGCTTGCCGCCGATCACTACTACGCCAGAAACGAACCGTTCGGCGTACACGGCGATTTCGTCACCTCGCCGGAAATCAGCCAGATGTTCGGCGAACTGATCGGCCTGTGGCTGGCGGATCTCTGGCAGCGCGCCGGCGCACCGGATCCGGTGGCGCTGGTCGAACTGGGGCCGGGGCGCGGAACGCTGATGGCCGATGCCCTGCGCGCAACCGCAAGGGCGGCGCCCGGTTTCCGGGGGGCCGTCCGGCTGCATCTGGTGGAAAAAAGCCAACGGCTGCGCGCCATCCAGGCCGAACGCCTGCCCGACGCCACCTGGCACGACGACATCGCAACAGTGCCCGACGACATGCCGCTCCTCGTCGTCGCCAACGAGTTTCTGGACGCGCTACCGCTCTCGCAATTCGAGAAGCTGGTTGACGGCTGGGTCTTGCGGCGGGTCGAGGCTCCGGGGCGCTTCGACCTTTCGGTCGGCGCCAATCTGGCGTTCATCCCGGAAAGCCTTCGTGATGCGCCACAGGGCAGCGTTTACGAACGCAACTTCGCCGCCGAACAGCTTGTGGCGGCATCAGCGCGCAGGATTGCAACGCAGGGCGGCGCCGCGCTCTTCATCGACTACGGCTATGAAGGCCCCGCACTGGGCGACACGTTACAGGCGCTGGCACACGGCCAGTTCGCCGAACCGCTGCCAACATTGGGCGAGGCCGACATCAGCGCCCACGTCGATTTCGCGGCGATGGCCAAAGTCGCTTCGGCGCATGCGGCCGTTTCCGGGCCGGTGGCGCAGGGTGCGTTTCTGGAAGCGCTCGGGCTGTCGCAGCGCGCGCAGTCGCTCAGGCATCTCGCAAGCATCGAACAGGCAGCGGCCATCGAAGCCGCCCGCGCGCGGCTCGCCTCTCCGGCGGCGATGGGCAGGCTGTTCCAGGCGTTGGCCGTAGTCGCGAACGACTGGCCTACCCCGGCCGGATTTCCTAGAACCGCGACATGACCAGCCACCACGATCGACTCGTGCAATTGCGCGAACAACTGAAGTCCCGCCAGCTCGACGGGTTCATCATCCCGCTGACCGACGAGCACAGCTCGGAATATGTCGGCTCTTATGCACGGCGGCTGGAATGGCTGACCGGCTTTCAGGGCAGCGCCGGAAGCGCGGTGGTCCTTGCCGACAAGGCCGCCATCTTCGTGGACGGCCGCTACACCATCCAGGCCCGGGCGCAGGTCGACAGCGCGCTCTATCAGCACCGCTCGGTGCCTTCCGAACCCGTCAGCCAGTGGCTCGCGGAAAACGCACCGGAAGGCGGCCGCATCGGCTATGATCCGTGGCTGACGACGCGCGCCTTCCTGCGCACCACCGCCACTGCGCTTGCCGCCAAGGGCGGGCAGATGCTTGCGGTCGACGGCAACCCGATCGACAGCATCTGGGCCGACCAGCCGGCGCCATCGGCGGCGCCCGCCGAAATCATGCCCGACATCTTCAGCGGCCGCTCCTCGGCCGACAAGCGCCGCGCCATCGCCGACGCCGCCAGCAAGGCGGGTGCAGGTGCCGTTGTGCTGGCGGCGCTCGATTCGATCGCCTGGGCGTTCAACATTCGCGGCGCCGACATTTCCCGCACGCCGGTAGTCAGGGCGTTTGCAATCGTCCGCGCCGACGCAACCGCGACCTTGTTCACCGACCCGGCGAAAATCACGCCCGAGGTTGCAGCACATCTCGGTCCGGATGTCGGCGTGCGCCCATACCGCGATTTCGGTCCGGCGCTCGAAGCGCTGGGCGGCACCGTCCTTACCGATCCGGCATGGTCGGTTGCTGCAGTGTTCGAAGCGCTGGAACGCGGCGGCGCCAGCATCATCGAAGCACGCGACCCCTGCATCCTGCCCAAAGCTGCCAAGAACCCGGCCGAACTCGATGGCATGCGCTCGGCCCATGTGCGCGACGGTGCGGCAGTTGCCCGCTTTCTGCACAGCATCGACACCGCACCGCCCGCCGACGAACTGGACGCCGCAGACCGGCTGGAGGGGTTCCGGCGGGAATCGAACCTTCTGAAAGACCTGTCGTTCGACAGCATTTCGGCGATCGGCCCGAACGCCGCCCTGCCGCATTATCGTTCGGAACCGGCCAGCAACCGCAGCTTTCAGGGCGAACGCATCTACCTGATCGATTCCGGCGGCCAATATTCCGACGGCACGACCGACATCACCCGCACCGTCGCAATCGGCACGCCTACAGCCGAAATGCGCGACCGCTACACCCGCGTGCTGAAGGGCCATATCGCCCTTGCCGAAGCCCGCTTCCCCAAGGGCACACGCGGCGGCCAGCTCGACATCCTTGCCCGCCAGTTCCTGTGGGCGGCAGGTCTCGATTATGCGCATGGCACCGGCCATGGCGTCGGCCATTTTCTGGGCGTGCACGAAGGCCCGCAGCGGATCGCTGCCGCTGTCGGCGCAGCCGGAGTGGACGAGCCGTTGCTGCCGGGCATGGTGCTCTCGAACGAACCGGGGTTCTACAAGGCGGGTGAATACGGCATCCGCATCGAGAATCTGGTGATCGTGATCGAAGACCAGCGCGAGGGCGACAGCGAGCCGATGCTGGCGTTCGAAACCATCACGCTTGCGCCGATCGACACCCGCCTCATCGACACTGCACTGATGACCGGCGCCGAAACCGACTGGCTGGACGGCTATCACGCCCGCGTGCGCGACGCGCTGCTGTCCAAGCTTTCCGGCCCTGCCCGTGACTGGCTGGTCAGCGCCACCGCCCCGCTGCAAGGCACTGCCAACACGTGATTCTGCACGGCCGGGGTTTTCCCCCGGCGAAATCTGCCCATATTGCTTAGGACGCGAACATACGCCGCGCCGAACCGAAGAAAGGACCAATGCATGCCAGCGAAATTCTCCCTCCCCCCGCTTCCGTTCGAGCCGACGGCCCTTCATCCGGCGATTTCCGCCGACACCTTCGCCCAGCACCATGCCGGGCACCACCT
>NZ_DBNHFX010000077.1:0-8734 GCF_057137845.1 Sandaracinobacteroides sp.
ATCGCCAAGCTTCAGCGAAAGCCCGGCATAGACCAGCAGCACGCCGACGATGCCGGGCAGGATCATGGTGATCGGCCGCCGCCGTTTCCGGAACAGCACGCCGATCAGATAGATCGCGCCGGCGCCGATCAGCAGCCACGGAATGACGCCGGCAACCAGCGTTGCCACGTTCACCGGGTTCACGATGATATAAAGCCCGATCGCCGCCAGCATCCCGGCAATCACCGTCTGCATCTGCCAGTTCATCAGCCTGTCTCCCGCCTTGGTGAAGCTATCGTGCTGGCAATACCCCCTGAAAGCAAGTGGTTCCGAAAGCCACGCAAAATCGCTTCCGCCGTGGATTCCGCCGCACCAAGCGGGCATAAGGCGAAAATACCGGCAACAGCCCGCAACGGAGATAACAATGAGCCAACTGGTCGTGCTTGGATTCGACGGCCTGACCGCCGCCGACGAGGTGCTGAACAAGCTGCGCGGGCTGAAGGTCGAGCATCTGATCGACTTCGAGGACGCAGTCGTCGTCGAGCGCGACGCCGAAGGCCGTGTGCACATGAAGCAGGCGATCAACCTGAAGAAGCTCGGCGCCACATCGGGCGGCCTGTCGGGCGCGCTGTGGGGCACGCTGGTCGGCCTGCTGTTCCTGAACCCGCTGGCAGGGATGGTGGTGGGCGCCAGCGTCGGCGCAGGGGCAGGCGCACTTTCGGGAAGCCTGATGGATTATGGCGTCAACGATGATTTCGTGCGGCAGTTGTCGGCGACGATCCCCGACAATTCATCCGCGCTGTTCGTCCTCCTGCGCGAGATGACGACCGACAAGATCGGAGAAGCGATCCAGCCATGGCACCCGCGCGTGCTGAACACCTCGCTCTCGCACGAGCAGGAAAAGGCACTGGTCGAAGCCCTGCGCGAAGCCCGCTGACGACGATATCAACCGGTCATCATGGCCGGCCATTCACCTCGCGGCCATTCACCTCGCGGCCCTTCACCTCTCGATCGAGGAACCGAAGGATCGTCCGCCACAGATGCTGCTGCAATTCGGGCGCGCGGATGCCGTGCGTCTGGCCGGGATAGACCATCACATCGAACGGCTTCCCGGCCTTCTGATAGGCAGCGATCGCGCGCGCCGAATGGTCGAAGACCACATTGTCGTCGGCAAGGCCGTGAACGATCAGCAGCGGATCGGCCAGCGCCGACGCGTCACGGGTAACGTCGCTTGCGATGTAGGGCGCGGGATCGACGCTGGGATTCCCAAGATAGCGTTCGGTATAGTGGGTGTCGTACAGCCGCCAGTCGGTGACGGGGGCGCCCGAAACACCGGCGGCAAATGCACCGGGATGCTTCGTCAGCAGCCGCTGCGCCATATACCCGCCGTACGACCAGCCATAGACCGCGATACGGTCGGCATCGATGCCGGGTTGCTGCTTCAGCCAGCCAAGCGCCGCCATCTGGTCATCGACTTCGGGAAAGCCCAGCCGCAGGTGGATCGGCGCTTCGAACGCCGTGCCGCGATTGGGGGTGCCGCGCCCGTCGACCATGAACACCGCCCATCCCTGTTGCAGCAGATACTGGTGCAACAGGCTGCCGAACGCGCGGCGCACACGCTGCGATCCCGGACCGGCATAGATTTCAAAGAACACCGGCGCGCGCTCTCCGGGCTTCAGGCCCGGTGGGCGGCTTAAAGAATAGTGCAGCATCGTCCGGCCATCGGCTGCCTTCAGCGTGCCGAATTCGGGCACGACATGCGAAGCAAGGCTTTCCGCATAGGGAAAACCGGTCTGGCCGATCCGATGCAGCGGTTGCAGCGCCGCACCCTTGTTCTGAACCAGTGAAACCGCAGGCGGGGTATCGGGTGTCGACCGGGTCAGCAGCAGTGTGCCGCCCTTCCGATCAGCGACGCTGTCGGTCCAGCCGCCGGGCATGGTCAGCCGTTCGATCGCGCCACCGTGCAGCCCAACCCGATAGAGCGACTTTTCCAGGGGCGTTTCCCGGAACCCGGTGAACAGGACGGTGCCATTGCCCTCGTCGATCGCCAGCGCCGCATCGACCGGCCATTCGCCCCTTGTGATCTGCCGGAGCCGTGCGCCATCCCACAGATACAGATGCCGATAGCCACTGCGCGCCGACGCCCAGATGAAGCGTTTTCCGTCGGCCAGCGGTTTCAGGCTGTCATGCAAGGCGACCCATGTGGCCGAAGTTTCCGAAAGCAGCACTTCTGAACGCCCGCTTTCAGCATCGACCAGAAGCAGGTCCAGCCGCTTCTGGTCGCGCGATTGGCGCTGCACCAGCAGTTGGCGGAGGTTCAGCCAGTTGACCCGCGCCAGATAGATATCGGGATCAACGCCCAGATCGACGCTGACGGGCGCCCCGCCGGCAATGGTGTGGATTTCAAGGCTGACCAGCGCATTGGGCGTGCCTGCAAACGGATAGCGCTGTTCGGTGACGCGGGTGCCATCCGATCCGATCGCCGCGCGCACTGCAACCTTGACCGGGCTTTCATCGACGCGGGCAACCGCGATCCTGCGGTCGTCGGGCGACCACCATTGCCCGGTCGTCCGGTGCATTTCCTCCTGCGCGACGAACTCGGCAAGGCCATAGCTGATCAGCCCGCCGCCACCAGTGGTCAGCGCGCGCTCGCGGCCGGACGCAAGGTCGATCACGAACATGTTCTGGTCGCGGACAAAACTGGCGTGGCTGCCCATCGGCGAGAGCTTCGCGTCGAGTTCGGTGGTCGCCGTTTCGGTCAGGCGGCGCGGCGCGGCATCCAAGGGCGCAATCCAGATATCGCCATCCAGCGGCACCAGCAGCGACTTTCCGTCCGGCGCCCATTGATACTCGACCAGCCCGCGAACCGAGGCGAGGCGGGCACGCTCCCGGCGCATCAATTCCGCTTCAGACAGGGCGGCGGCGCCACCCGAAAGCACAAGGCTGTCGACCGCCATGCGACTGACGCCGGTCGCCACATCTTCCACCCAGAGGTCATAGCGCAACTGGTCGTCGCTACGCGGTTGCAGCCATGCGATGTGACGGCCATCGGGCGCGATCGACAATGCCCGCGGCGGCGTTCCCAATAGCGGCGGATCGGCAAACAGACGACCGAGCGTCAGCGGCGGCGCGGCGGATGCAGCCGGGGCGGCAATCCCAAGACAAAGGGCAAGCAGAAGCGTTCGCATATCCATCGGCGTGGCGACAATCACGCCCAAGTGCAAGTGGCGAAACGGAAACTCGTCAACAATTGCTACAGAATGGCAGCGATTTCCGGTTAAGTGGTTAACACAGCACAGCAAACCGTTGACTTTGGTGCCGCCATAACCACAGTGGATGCCAAGGGGTTCGGAACATGGTGCGATATGCGCTTCCAGATCATTTGGCCGCATGGTGCGAGGAGCAGATTGCCGTTGGGCGCGCTGCGAGCATTGCCACCTATGTAGCTGGATTGGTTGCAAAAGACAGGCGGCAACAACACAATCTTGCGCGTTTGCGACGTGCAATTGCCGACGCGCGCCAATCCGGCATTTCGATGCAGGACGCCGCCGAGTTCCTGACCGGCCCGGCGATGCACCAACCCGATCCAAGGATCGAATCCGCCCGCAATGCAGTCCGCCAGGGCCGGCTCAGCGGCACGTCGCTCGCCTCGATCGACGGCATCTTCCGGCGGGCCACGCTGTCTGACGACCATGTGCCAAAGGCGCATGCCGCATGACCGTGCTCAGGCTCACCATCCGCGCCGAGAAAGACCTGGCTGAAATATTCCAGTCGATGGCGCACGAGTTCCGTTTCTTCGGCGACGAGGCTGCGCGGAGCTACTGCGAAGGCCTGAAAGCAGAATTGGAACAGTTGGCGCGAAGCCCGCTGAACGGCCGTCCCGAACCCGACATTGACGACCGCACGCGCAGTCACCCCTTCCGGCGCCACCTCATCTATTACGAGGCCGACAGCGACGGCATCGTCGTGCTGCGCGTTCTGCCGGATATGGCTTGCACCGAGCCGCCGATCGACTAGTTCAAACCGACACTGGAGGTGTTGGAATGAACCAGAATGCAGGCGCCGAACGGGCGGTAGCCGCCGACTTTGCCGGATTCACCAAGGTTTTGGGCCGGATGTTCGATACCGAACTCGAAAGCTTTCAGGGCCTCTCGGGGCACTATGGCATATACGAGGATGTCGACGGACTGATGCAGCGGATCCGTGATCTGGCGTCACAATTGACGGACGAACTGGCGGCGCTCGGCAGCGGCGCTGCGGCAGCGGTTGCGGCCCACGTCGGGCTTCTCGATTCCATGCTGGAACTGCTCGATCGCTATGTGCAGGTGGCCGACCTGCGCGGCGCAACCCTGACTTCGGGCGACCTGCTGAAAAAACTGCAGGGCTGGATCAGGCTGCTGCGGGAATGGCTTTCGGGGATCGGCCGGCAGTTGGTGGCGATGGCGGCTGCGGGCTGACCTGCCAGCGCTTCCGGTCTATGCTGCCCCCTGCGCAACCAGAACGAGGACCAGCAACGCATGCACCCGATCGGATGGCAGGACATTGCATTGCGGCTGGTTCTTGCGGCGGTTGCAGGGCTGCTGATCGGCTTCGACCGTGGCGAGCATGGCCGGCCGGCCGGCATGCGGACCACGCTGCTGGTCTGCCTTGCTGCGGCGATCGCCATGATCCAGGCGAACCTGCTGCTGCTGACCGACGGGCGCCCGGCGGATTCCTTCGTCTCGATGGACATTCTTCGTCTGCCGCTGGGTGTGCTTACCGGCGTCGGCTTCATCGGCGCCGGGGCGATTTTCCGCCGCGACGAACTGGTGCTTGGCGTCACCACCGCTGCCACATTGTGGTTCGTCACCATCATCGGCCTGTGCTTTGGCGCCGGGCAGATCGGCCTGGGTGCCGCTGGCGCACTGCTGGCGCTGTGCACTCTGTCGGGCCTGAGGCTGGTTGAACTGCGTATCCGGCAGGAGCGGCTGGCAATGCTGACATTGCACGTAGCAGCCGACGGCCCGCAATTGGCAGACATCCGCGCATCGCTTGAAGCAGCCGGATTCCGGGTGATCCGCACCGGACTGTCGCGGCCATCGCCGGATGCCGGGCCGACGACCGCCAGCATGCAGGTAAGATGGCGGGGTTTCCGCGAAGACCCGACAGTCCCGGCGATCATCGACGAACTGTCGGCCCGTCCGGGGATCGTCTGGCTGGAGTGGGCGCCCTGAGTTGCTGATGGCGCCCTTCAAATGCTGGTACGGATGGTCGGACTCGAACCGACATGTTGTTGCCAACGGCGGATTTTGAGTCCGCTGCGTCTACCATTCCGCCACATCCGCGCGGCACAGCGCTATGCTGCGGCAGTGCGGCCACGTCAACCGCTGCACTGCCGCGCCACAGGCCTTTGCGTTACAGCCCCCGGAAATCCAGCCTTACGCCAAGGCGGACCTGCCAGATCGAGTAGTTGGTGTAGATCGTCTCTGACGGCGCGCGGAAGCTCGAATATTCATACTTCGCGCAGGCCTGCCCGGCGCCGGTAACGGGCGCGCCATTGGCCTGAAGGCAGGTCACGTTCACCAGCGACGCCCGATACGGGAAGTTGACCTGCCTGAGCGAACCCCAGTCGCTGTCCAGCATGTTCAGCACATTTTCCATGTCGGCGAACAACTGGATTTTGCCGCCAAGGAAGAACGGAACTTCCTGGCTGATCCGCAGATCGAGCTTGTTCCAGCGCGGGCTGCGACCGATGTTTTTCGGCGCGATCGACCCCTGATGCCTGTTCAGTTCGCTATCCTGCACAAACTTCTGGAAGCCGGCGAAATCAAACCCGGCCGCATAGCTGACGATCGGGTCGGCGGTGATCGACGATACATTCGGCACATAGATCAGGTGCCTGCCATCGTTACCAAGCGTGCCGAAAATGACCGACCGCGACCCCGAACCCGCATCCGAGAAGGCATAGCTGTAACGCTGGCCCGCGCGGCTGTTGAAAAACAGTTCGAACCGGCTCGCATTGTCGCCAAACAGCCGCGCATCATAGGAGAACCGCAGCCGCAGGCTGTTATCCACCTGATAATTCGAGATGCCATAGGCCGAATTGTTCGGATCGAGGCTTGCGGTATTGTCCCAGTTCGAGAACGCGACCGACGATGTGCCGGGGCTGACATCCTTTGCACGCTGGAACGTATAGGTGCCGCCGATAGAAATGCCGTTCTGCCACACTTTGTCGAGATGGCCGACGATGTTCCAGCTATAGCCCTGATCTGTGTTGGTCAGCATCAGGTCCGGGTTGGATGTGATCGCGCTGATCGACGCCAGTTGCTTGTACCGGGGCCGGCCATCCGGCAGCACCCCGTTCGGGCTGACCCTGAGGTCCACCCAGGTAAGGCCGTCCCTCACGCGCGACCAGATGACATTGCCGCCGAGCTGCCAGCCGTCGCCAAGCGGTCCGAGATCGGCATCGTAATCGACGCCCGCCGACACCCGCCATTGCGAAGGAATGCGGAACGCCGGATCCAGCACGTTGGTCGTCGCCAGTGACGAGCCTGCGGTTGCCAGCAGGTTCTGCAGCGATGGCGGCACGCCCGGCCCGCCGCTGACGCCGTTCAGGACGGCGGCGCCAAGCAGGTTCTGGTCGGCGGCGGAAAGGCCCGGAATATCCGACACGGTATAACCGGTTGCGGTGCGGCTGATCGTCGACTGCGCCAGCAGCGGTCCGGGGGTCGAATAGTTGTTGGAAATCCAGACGTTCGGATTGCCGCCGCCATACAGCCCGGCGGTCGCCCGCATTTTCAGCCGGTCCGAAAAGTGCCACACCAGCCCGAAGCGCGGTTGCAGCAGATGGCGGCCGGAAAGGCTGGAGTTGTTGGCAAAGCCATAGCGGTCGGTGAACGCCTGGTTGAACGCCGGCCGGTCGCCGGTGGCATAAAGATCATAGCGCAGGCCGCCGATCAGTGTGAGATCGGGGGTCGCGTCCCAACTGTCCTGAATGCCCACGGTAAAGATGTCGTTTGCGAACAGCGCGCGCGTGCTGTCGATGGTGCCGCCGGTCGGGTAGGCATAGACAAGCTGGTTGGCGCGACGGGCCTGATAATCGGCCAGCGTTTCGAAATACCATTGGCCGGCAACACGCTGCGCGAACAGGTTGTCGATGTTCTGCGCGCGATACTCGACGATGGTTTTCACGTCGTGGCCGTTTGCCTGAATGCGGCCCTGAAATTCTACACCCAGCGTTTTCACGAACAATTCGTTCGCCTGCCGCGAGGCATCCGGCCCGAACTGGATACGGCCGACGCCCGTGGTGCACGAAGTCAGCGAACCCGATGCCGCCGGGTCGAGACAGACCTGAAACTGCCCGAACGTGCGGCCGCCGAACGGCTCCTGCAGGCGCTGGTAATCGTTGTAGCTGACACGAACCTGCGTCGAGAAACTGTCCGACCAGTCGCTGTTCAGTTGCGCGACACCATAATGGTTGATCGAACCCTGATTGTAATTGTTCGACTGCAACGCCAGCAGTGGTGAAGTCGTGCTGAAGTTCGGGATACCGGCAAGCTGGTTTCCCTTGTTGTAGATATAGGTGAAGGCTGCGCGGTGGCCGTCGGTTATGTTCCAGTCCAGCTTGACGACCAGCTTGTCGTCGTTTTCGGGAACGGCCTTCGCCACATCCAGCGTATCATAGCCATAGACCGACTTGGCGATCGCCGAAACCTGATCGATCTGCGCCCGGGTGATCGGCAACTCGTTGGCGAAGCCTTCGCCCATCGGGCCGAGCAGCGACGGCGTGGTGTCGCGAAGGCGTTCCCATGTCACGGCGAAGAACAGCTTGTCCTTGATGATCGGCCCGGTGATCTGGGCGCCGAACACTTTGGAACTGAAATCGCGTTCGACGCGGGTTCCGCGCACATGGCGGCCGGCAAGCGCATCCGAGGTATAGCTGAAGAAGCCGCCGACGTTGAACGCATTGCCGCCCGACTTCAACACCGTGTTGATCGCGCCGCCCTGAAAGCCGCCCTGCTGGATATCGACGGGCGCAGTTTCCACCGTGAACTCGGCGATGGCGTCCAGAGGCACCGGCCCGCGCGACGAGGCAAGCCCGCCCGATTCCAGCCCGAACGGGTCTCCGAAGCCGATGCCATCGACGGTGATGCGATTGAAACGGTTGTTCTGCCCGGCAATCGAGATCGCGCCGCCGTTGGTCGGGTCCAGCGTTACCAGCGGATCGCGCGCGGCAAGATTGCGGATGTCGCGGTTCACCGACGAGATTCCGGCGATATCCTCGGCCGTAAGCGAGGTGGCAGGGCCGGTCGCAAGCTGGATCGACGAAGGAGCGCGCACCGCAGTTACTTCGATCGTCGCGCCTTCGGGCACCAGCATCACCGCCAGCCGCTGCGGCTGCCCGGCCGCGAGCAGCGGCACGGTCGATGAAACGGATTCGAAACCCGCTGCCTTGACCTCGACATCGAACGGCCCGCCGACCCGCAGGTTCGGCACCGTGAACGTGCCGGACGCGTCCGTTGTCTGCACCGAACGCGTGCCCGAAGGCACATGGACGACGGTGACAGTCGCGCCGACGATCGGCTTGTCACCGTCGTCGTGGACTTCGCCGCGGATCGTCCCCGTCACTTCCTGTGCGAGCGACGGCGCAGCCGCAACGGCGAGAAGTGAAACCGAAGCGCCAAGGCGCAACGCCGTCAGCAACATCGTCGAAGCCATGCGAGCCATGCAATCTATCCCCACTAACTTTGGCGTCTGCCGTGAACCAATCTGGCGG
>NZ_DBNHFX010000078.1:0-4450 GCF_057137845.1 Sandaracinobacteroides sp.
GTGCGCGGCAACTGGCTTACCATCGGGGCAGGCGCTGACTCGGTGCCGGCCCTTGCCACTTTCAATCCAGCCTATCTGCTCCGCCGGCCGGAGGAGAAGGCGCGTGCCTGGGCCGACCTCCTCGACCTCAGGCGGAGGCTTCAGCAGTGAACCGTTACCTTTTCCTTGCCGCTGCCGGGCTATGGGCGGCGGGTGCCCCGGTGCTTGCCGATTCCGCCGATCCGCAGACGATCCAGGTTACGTCGTCGCCGTTCACCCGTGCCGAGCGATCGGTTCCGCCACAACTGAGCGCCGCTGAACGGGTGCAATATGCGCGGATTTTTCGTGCGATCGAGGCTGGCAAGATCAGCGCCGCAAGCGATGAACTGGCGGCCATGCAGCCGGGCATCCTGCACCCGGTCGCCGAAGCGCAGATCCTGCTGGCGCAAGGGGCGGGCGCCGGGCTGATGCGCCTTGTTGCCTGGCTTGAATCCAACCCGGCGGCGCCGCAGGCAACGGCGATCGCCGCGTTCGCACGCAAGGCCGGCGCGACGACGCTGCCGCCGCTGGCGCAGTTGAAGCAACTGATTCCGATTCGCCTGACCCCGCCGCTAGGGCCGCGCAGCGCCCGCCTTCAATCGACGACCGATCAGGATTTTGCGACGGAAGCCAAGGCGGCGCTTGGCGCAGACCGTCCGCAGGACGTGGAAACGGCGCTGGAACGGCCGTTGGCCGAGCTGTCACCCGAAGTCCGCAGCGAATGGGCGCAGCGGGCGGCGTGGAACGCCTATCTGGCGCTTGACGACACGACAGCCGAACGGCTTGGCCTGAAGGCCGCGAACGGTTCGTCGGAATGGGCTGCGATGGGCTATTGGGTGGCGGGCCTGGCAGCGTTCCGCAAGGGCGACAACGAAGCAGCGGCCCGACATTTCGACGCGATTTCACAGGTTTACACCGCCGCCTCGGACTTGCGTTCGGCGGCGGCCTATTGGGCGGCGCGCAGCCACGTGCGGTGCGGCCGGCCGTGGGATTCTGCCACGCGGCTGAAGGCTGCGGTCGCGCGCGACCGCGACGGTTTCTACGGCCTGCTGGCGTCTGAGGCGCTGGGCCTTCAGCCCAACATCAACTGGCGCGAACCCGACTTCATTCAAGCCGACTGGACCACGCTGAAGGGCTTTCAGGGCGCCAGACGAGCGGTTGCGCTGGTCGAGATCGGGCAGCCGGGCCTTGCCGACCGGGAATTGCGGCAACTGGCTGTCGCAACATCCAATGACACCTACGAACCGGTGCTGCGGTTGGCGGCGCGCCTCGACCTTCCGGCAACGCAATATTGGCTGGCGCAGAACCCGCCGACCGGCCAGATGTCGCCCATGTCGGCCCGCTTCCCGACGCCCGACTGGAAGCCCCTGCGCGGCTGGCGGGTGGAAAGAAGCCTGATCTTTGCCCACGCATTGCAGGAATCGAAGTTCATCACGGCGGCAAAGTCGGGGGCAGGGGCCAAAGGGCCGATGCAGATCATGCCGGGCACGGCGCGCGATCTGGCCAAGGCGATGGAAATCGAACACAGCGATGGCATGCTGTCCGACCCGTCTTACAGTGTCGAATTCGGCCAGTCCTATCTGGAAATGCTGCGTGACAGCCCGCACACGCAGGGGCTGCTGCCCAAGGTGATCGCCGCTTACAACGCCGGCCCTGGTTCCGTGATGAAGTGGAACGCCGGTGAACTGCGCGACAATGGCGACCCGCTGCTGTTCATGGAATCGATCCCCTTCCGCGAGACGCGCCACTATGTCGAGGTCGTGATGCGAAACTATTGGCTCTATCAGATGAAGGCGGCGGCGCAGGCCGAAGACGAGCCTGAGGCCGGGCCGCCGAGCATCTCGCAGTTGGCGGCGAACCAGTGGCCGCGCTTCCCCAAGTCGCGTCTGGCTGCCCGCTGACATGGCGCTGAACGAAACACGACCATTCCGGCCAGTCAGGATCGCGGTTCTTACCATCTCGGACACGCGCGGCTTTGCCGAAGACCGCAGTGGCGACACGCTTGTGGAGCGCCTGCAGACGGCGGGGCATGTGCTGGCCGACCGTGCGATCGTCCGCGACGAACAGGATATCATCATCGAGCGTCTGGCGCAGTGGGCCGCAGATCCCGCCGTCGAATGCATCATCAGCACGGGCGGAACCGGCGTCACCGGCCGCGACGTGACACCAGAAGCAGTCGAAGCCGTCTGCGAAAAGATGATCCCCGGTTTCGGCGAACTGTTCCGCTGGATCAGCTTCAGGAAGATCGGCACTTCGACCATCCAGTCCCGTGCAACCGCCGGGGTGGCGCACGGCACCTATATTTTCGCGCTGCCGGGAAGCACCGGGGCGGTACGCGACGGCTGGGATGAAATACTGGCCGAGCAACTGGATAGCCGGTTCGGGCCTTGTAATTTTGTCGAACTCATGCCACGCTTGCAGGAATAACAAGAACATCCGGCAGGAGGGTGCCGTCTGGAATACATCAACTATAATTTGATGCCGATTCTCGCCGCGACGGTATTCGGGTTGCTGGTCGGGTTGGGGCACTTTCTGCTGTCCAAACCCGGAGAGAAACTCAACATCGGCTTTCTGGCGCTTACGGCGGTCGCCCAATTCTGGGTGGCCACGGTGCTGGCGGGCGCGTTGCTGCTGGCGCCAAGAACCGGCCAGCCGTGGATCACGATGCTGACTGTGGCGGTCGTTGCCTGGGTCGGCTTCATCGTTCCGCCGCTGATGGTGACACTGCGATTTCGCGGCCATCCCGGCCCGATGGCCGCCGCAGACAGCCTGCACTGGTTGCTGGTGCTGGTCGTGCAGGGAACGGTGATGCAGGCATTGGGGCTGATGCCGGTTCCCATGTGATGCGCCCCCCGGCGCGCGCCGCATCAGCGCACATTCCCACCGGCGCCAACTTGCACTAGGCAGGCTGCCATGCTTCGTCTTCACCTTCCCGGACGCCCGACCGAACCGCTCGCCCTCCTTGATGTAGCGGCGGGTGCCGCTATCGATCACCCTGTGCCGGAAGACAGCGAACTGGCCGGCGCCGTCTGGATCGACCTGTTCCACCCCACATCCGACGAAGTCGCCGCTGCCGAACGGGTGCTGCAACTGGAACTGCCGACCAAGGCAGAGATGTCGGAGATCGAGGCGTCGAGCCGGGTATATCGCGATGGCGTTGCGCAGGTGATGAACCTGTTGCTGGTGGTGGGCGTCGATTCCGGCACACCAGCGGCGGCGCCCGTCAGCCTGGTGCTCACGCCATCCGCACTGGTGACGATCCGCTTTGCCGATCCGCAGGCATTTCGTTCGCTCGATGCCTCGTGCACCAGGGAAGCCCCCGGTGAAAGCCCGGTGCGGATGCTGTCGCGGTTGTTGGAAAACATCGTCGATCGCACTGCCGATATTCTTGAAAAAATGGGCGGAGAGATCGATCAACTGTCGTCGCTGATTTTCGGGTTGGACAGGCCGGACACGGTGCGGCTGTCGACAGCCGACCTGCAATCGATCCTGCGGCGGATCGGCAGTGTGCAGTTCGTGCTGAACAAGGTGCATGAATCGCTGGTTACGCAGATGCGGGCGATCAGCTTTCTGTCGATCAGCCCGACAGAAAATGGCGCAGGGGCAGCAGGCCGCAAGGAAAAGATCGTGCGCGAAACGCTGAAATCGCTGGCGCGCGATATACAGAGCCTGTTGGACAACAGTTCCTACATGATCCAGAACATCGGCTTTCTTCTGGATGCCGCGATGGGGCGCATTTCGATCGAACAGAATGCAATCGTGAAGATTTTTTCGGTTGCGGCGGTCATTTTCCTGCCGCCGACGCTGGTTGCTTCGATCTATGGCATGAACTTTGAAAACATGCCCGAGCTTGGGCTGGAGCTGGGCTATCCGATGGCGCTGGCGATGATGCTGTTATCGGCGATCCTGCCCTATTTGTGGTTTCGCAAAAAGGGATGGCTGTAGCCTGATGTACAGCGCCCTGTTCGCCACACGGTTCGACGTTTCATGTGCCCTGTTCGTCGCAGGTCAGGCGCCGTTTTCGGATAGTTTCGGTTGACCTTGCGCCGCGTCTGATTCAGTGTTCTGCCACAACGGCTTAGAAAAGTCGTGCAAGAATCTTGGGGCGGGCGCCAAGCCCGGGAGCTGAGGGGTCGATTTTTCTGCTGATGGCAGCCGACACGCAACGCGAATACACAAACAGGCCATTCAACGGCGGAGGGCGAAACTGTGGCCACGCTGGCTGACGTCGCCCTTAGGGATAGCGCGCGGGCGGGCGGCGCAAGCATCGGCCGCCGCCCGACCGGATCGGTGCGCGCGCATCGTGCGCTGTTGCAGTCGGGTGCGGCCCTGCGGCGTGTCGCTGCCGGATTTGCGGAAACCGGGATCGTCGTCGATCTTGGCGACAGCATTGGTTCCGGCCATTGGTGGCGCGGCGCGGCAACGCTTGCTG